>NZ_JBMDJF010000021.1:0-51426 GCF_057809055.1 Sphingobium sp. FG58
GCGCGCACATCCTGTTCGGGCAGAGTATCAAACACGCTTGGCATTCCACTATCCTTAAGATCAGCGCACGCTCAGCTAGCGAGGAGCGTCTTTGCAATCAGAGTCCGCTGGATCTCGTTCGTGCCGCCAAAAATAGACCAGCATCGACCGTAAAGATACTGATGACCCATGAAACTGGCGCGCTGGGCCGCACTAAACTGTCCAAGGGGTGCCAGGTGCAGATCGTGGGGATCATGGGCACCGCCCAATGGCCCTTCGATCTCCAGCGCCAGTTCAGACAGCTGCTGGAGGATCTCCGTGCTGCGGATTTTCAGGACCGACGCTTCGGGTCCGTCGCGCGACGCGCCTTGCGCCCATTTGGAGATATAGTCCTGCTCCATGGCGCACAGCGTCAACAAAGCAATCTCCGCTCCGGCCAGCTTTTCGGCCAGACGATCCCGCGACGGCGATGGCGGCACATCGGACAGCATCGCCTTGATATTCTTCATCAGGCGCAATTTGGGTCCGGTATCGGCAATCGCGACGCGCTCATGCGACAGCAGGAACTTGGCGATGGTCCACCCCTGCCCTTCGTCGCCCACGAGATTGTCGACCGGAACCCGGACATTATCGAGGAATAGCTGGTTCGTATGATGCTGACCGTCGATGGTGACGATCGGCCTGACCTCAATGCCCGGACTGTTCATGTCGATCAGCAGCATGGAAATCCCGCGCTGGGCCTTGACTTCACGATCCGTGCGCACAAGGCAGTGCATCATGTCGGCCCAGTGCGCCTCGGTCGTCCACATCTTCGTGCCATTGACGATATAATGGTCCCCGTCGCGCACCGCGCTGGTTTTCAAGGAGGCAAGGTCGGACCCGGAATTGGGTTCCGAATAGCCCTGGCACCACCAGGTATCGCTCGACAAGATGCCGGGCAGATATTTTTCGCACTGTTCTTGCGTGCCAAATTCCTGCAACACCGGGCCGATCATGTTAACCCCATAGGGAATGATCATCGGTGCATTGTTGAGCGAGGATTCCTGAAGAAAGATCAGCTGCTGGTCAATCGTCCAGCCTGCCCCGCCATGTTCGACCGGCCAGCCGGCAGCGAACCAGCCCTTATCATGCAGGATTTTCTGCCAACGGACATAATCCTCCTTGTGGATTTCAAGACCGAGTGCGCCCTTGTTGGCGATATCCGCAGGAAGATGGGCGCGAACGAACGCGCGAACTTCGGCGCGGAACGGGGTTTCCTGGACGACATTGACGCCCAGACCGGCATAGCGCGCACGGTGCAGGTCCGCGCTTCCCAGTTCGGCCCGGATGGCGGCCAGACGGCGCATATAATGGCTGACGTCGAGTTCATCACTGACACCCATGCCGCCATGCATCTGCACGGCTTCGTGCCCGATCTTGCGCCCGGCCTCATCGACCAGGGCCTTAGCCGCAGATGCCAGCGCAGACCTGTCCGATCGCCCGGCATCGAACGCGTCGATCGCCAGTTCGGTCAGGACCCGCGCTTCCTCGGCGGTTGCATGCATGTCCGCCGCACGATGCTGCAATGCCTGAAAGGTGCCGAGGGGAACCCCGAATTGCTTGCGCGTCCCCAGATAAGTGTAGGTCGCAGCGTTGAGCGCGACAATAATCCCAGTCGCTTCGGCGGCAAGCGCAATCACGCCCCGCTCGACCGCTTCGACAATCCCGTCGGGACCGCACAGGCGGCGGGCGGCGACATTCGTGAGTTCGATGGTGCCCGCCGATGCGCCGTCGATCATGCGGAAGCTGTCGATGACCATCCCCTCCGCCTTGGCATCGACGAGGAAAGCACCCGCCTCACCGTCCAGCGTCGCGGTGACGACGAACTGATGGGCCAGATCGGCATGGCGGACGGCCAGCTTGCGTCCGGTCAGGCGAATGCCATCAGCGACCGCCAGGGCCTTGCTGCCGGGAAGCGCGAAGGGGTCATACCCTTCCTCATGCGCGAAGGCCGTGATCGCTTCACCCGCGATCAGCCCCGACAAATCCTCGCCCGCGCCGTGCAGGATCGCGCCGCACAGCGCGCTGGCCAGCACCGGCTCGACGACCAGCTTGCGTCCGACTTCCTCCATGACCACGGCAATGTCGCGCATACTGCCGCCAAAGCCGCCCGCCTCTTCGGCAACGGTCGCGCCAAGAATACCCTGCTCGGCAAGGTGCGGCCAGAGTGCCAGCCGATCCGGCTCCTCTGCCGAAAGCCGCCGCCGCCGCTCCTCGAAATCATTTTCGACATCGAGAAGCTTGCCCAGCATGTCGCCGAACATCTGCTGCGTTTCTGTTCTAGCGAACGTCATCTCAATCCTTTTCGTCAGGTTTTGTACGCCCGCGCCTCACCCGTCACTCGAACAGCGTTCCATCGGCGAATATGCCGCCGATCGCCCGGACAAACCGCGCAGCATCCGCGCCGTTGATGACGCGATGATCGTAACTCAGCGAAAGCGGCAGGCATTTCCGCCAGATAATAGCGCCGTCATCGCCAGGGGCTGGCCGAAGCTGAATAGCGGTCGCACCCAGGATCGCGACGTCGGGCGCATTGATGATGGGGGTGAACGCCGTACCTCCGATATGTCCGAGCGAGGTCAGCGACATCGAACTGCCCGACATCTCCGCCATCGACAGGCCCTTGGTCCGCGCCTTTTCCGCGATCGCCGCTATGGCGGCGGCGATATCAGTGAGGGTCATCGTGTCGACGCCCCTCAACACCGGCACGAACAAACCGCCCTGCGTATCGACCGCCACGCCGATGTTCACATATTTCTTGAGAATGATCGACTGGCCATCATCGCTCAACGATGCGTTGAACTGCGGGAAATCAGCCAGCACCCGGCCAAGCGCCCTGACCAGCAGGGCAACCGGGCTGACTTTTGCGCCCGGATTTGCCCTGTTCCAGTCTGCACGCCTGGTTTCGGCCTCGGTCACATCCACTTCATCATGATGCGTGACATGCGGTATCGCCAACCAGTTGCGGCCAAGGAACCTCCCCGTCAGTTTCTGAACGGGGGTGAGTTTCTTGACCTCCACTTCCCCGAATTCGGAGAAATCGGCAACCGGCCAGGCCGGGAGCGACGTGATCAGGCTTTCAAGGCTCATGGCTATTCGATTATACCCAGCACTGTCCCAACGTCATAGGTCTCGCCGGGCTGCATGATGATGCGCAAAGTCCCCGACGCGGGTGCCTCGACCTCATTGGTCGACTTGTCGCTCTCCAACGAAAAGAGCGGCTCACCCTCGACGGCCTGGCCGCCATCGGGTACCAGCCATTCGGACAATTGGCCCTCGCTCATCGAAAAACCCAGTTTGGGAAGCAGAATCTCGGTAGCCATTTAACTATCCTTTCCAGTCACGAGTGCGCGAACCGCAGCTTCGATGCCCGCTGCAGAAGGAACGAAGGCGGTTTCGAGCGGCTTTGAATAGGGCACCGGAGCAAATGCGCCGCCAAGACGTCGGACCGGTGCTTTCAACGTGCCGAAGAAACGATCGCTCAGATCCGCAGCGATCTCGGCACCAACGCCAAACTCCTTCACGGCCTCATGGACAATCAGCGCGCGGTCGGTCTTTTCCACCGAAGCGTAAACCGTTTCCTTGTCCCATGGCGCGATCGTCCGCAAATCGACGACCTCGACCGAGACGCCGCTTTCAGCGAGTGCCGCGGCGGCGGCCATCGCCGGTGCAACCATGGTCGCATAGGTGACGATCGTCAGATCGCTGCCCTCCTGCACGACCTTAGCCTTCCCCAGCGGGATGACTTCCTTGGTAAAAGGGCTGCTGTTCCAGTAGGTCGGCAGATTTTCGATGAAGATGACCGGATCCTCATCCTCGATCGCACTGCGCAACAAACCGTACGCGTCGGTCGGATTGGATGGCGCCACCACCTTGATGCCGGGCGTATGGGCGAACCAGGCTTCCAGATAATCGCTGTGCTGACCGCCGTTCGACATGCCAGCGCCCGTCATCGTGCGGATGACGATGGGAACATGGGTCTGTCCGCCTGACATGAAGCGCAATTTGGCAGCATGATTGATGATCATGTCCATTGCAATGGTGGTGAAGTTCATCAGCATGATTTCGGCGACGACGCGATGTCCCCGCAGGGATGCGCCGATTGCCGTGCCGATGATCGCCTGCTCCGAAATCGGGGTGGATTTGACACGATCGTCGCCGAACGCGGTCGACAGGCCCTTGGTCGCACCGGCCACGCCGCCTTCTTCTCGATCGGCGACATCCTCGCCAAGCACTAGCAGCGTCGGATCGGCGGCGAGCGCATCGTAGAGCGCCAGATTGACGGCCGAAATATTGTTCATGGTCTGCGTTGTCATTATCTTGATCCCTCAGGCCAGTTCGTGGGCGAAGACATCGCGCTTCAATTCAGAAACGTCGGGCCATTCGGCCTCGAATGCCGCCTTTACCGCCTCTTCGATGCGGGCCTTGATATCCGCATCGATCGCGTCGAGTGCTTCCTCACTCGCCGCCTCGTCAGTCAGAACTCGCTTGCGCAAGGTGACGAACGGATCATTCCGCTTCGCCGTTGCTATTTCCTCTTTGGGAATATAGCCCGCAGCGTCGCCGATCAGATGGCCGTTGAAGCGGAAGGTCAGCGCCTCGATCAGCGTAGGCCCCTCGCCCGCCCGCGCACGATCGACCGCGATCTTCGCCGCGCGATACATCTCGTCCACGTCGTTGCCGTTGACCGTCACGCCCGCCATGCCATAGCCGGCGGCGCGCTTCGACAATTGATCGACAGCCGTCGAATTGGCGAAGCTGGTATGTTCGGCATAGCGATTATTCTGGCAGATGAAGATGACCGGCAGCTTCCACAAGGAGGCCAGGTTCAGCGATTCATGGAACGCGCCGATATTGGCGGCACCATCGCCGAAATTGGCGACGGCCACATGGCCCTTACCCTCAAGCTTGGCGGACCAGCCAAGGCCGGTCGCGATCGGCATCGATGATCCAACGACGCCCGTTGTCACCATGCAGCCACTCTCCGGGTGGGTCAGGTGCATCGTCCCGCCCTTGCCCTTGCAACTGCCGGTGATGCGGCCTGCAAGTTCCGCCCACAGCGGGCCAAGCGGAAAGCCTTTGGCGAGCATGTCATGCGTGCCGCGATAGATTGTGCAAATCGTATCACCGTCGTTGAGATTGACCGAAAGCGCCGAAGGAATGATTTCCTGCCCGGCGGGAGAATAATAGGGCGTCATCAGCAAGCCCGCTTTCATCGCCTTGATGACACGCATGTCATTATAGCGAATGAGCGCGGCCTTCTTGTAGATTTCGAGGAGCGTGCCGGCGTCCAATATTGGTAGGTTTGACATCCTGTCCTCCTGGATTATCGTTTGTTCGCAAACAGATCACGGCCGATTATCTGCTTCATCACTTCAGCAGCGCCGCCGGCGATCCGTGCGATCCGCGCATCGATGAATGCGCGCGCGATGGGATATTCGGTCATATAGCCATAGCCGCCAAAAAATTGCAGGCATTCATTGACCACCTTGTTGTGGAGATCGGTGACAAGCAATTTGGCCTTGGCCGCATCGACCGGGCTGAGTTCGCCCTTGAGATGCGTTTCGATGCACCAATCTGTGAACACGCGCAAGGCAGTGGTTTCCGCCGACAATTGCGCGAGCACGAATTGGGTATTCTGGAAATCGGCGATCGTGTGCCCGAACGCCTTGCGTTCGGCGGTATAGTCGACCGTCCACTGGATCGCTGCCTCGCAGACGCAAATGCTGCGGATGGCCTGGGTCAGCCGCTCCTGCGACAATTTCGTCATCAGCATCGCAAAGCCGCGCCCCTCGTCGCCCAGGCGGTTGGCGACAGGCACGCGCATGTCGGCGAAGAACAGCTCGGACGTGTCCTGCGCTTTCAGACCGATCTTCTCCAGATTGCGCCCGCGTTCAAAACCCGCATTGTCGGCCGGAGACAGGATGATGCTGACGCCTTTTGCGCCCGCTTCGGGATCGGTCTTGCACGCAACCAGCGCAAAATCGCAGTTCTGGCCGTTGGAAATATAGGTTTTCTGTCCATTGATCAGATAGTCATCGCCATCGCGAACGGCGCGGGTGCGGATGGCTTTCAGGTCGCTCCCGGCATTGGGTTCGGTCATGGCCACCGCACCGATCGCCTTGCCCGTCACCATCTTAGGCAACCAGGTCTGCTTCAGCTCTTCCGAGCCCCAGGCCAGAATATAGGGCGCGACCATTTCGGAATGGACCATGAAGCCTGGACCGGACATGCCAGCCTTTGCCAACTCTTCGATCACGACGACATTATAGAGCCAGTCCGCGCCGATCCCGCCATAATTTTCGGGAATGTCGCAACAGAGCATGCCGGCCTCGCCAGCCTTGAGCCAGACGTCGCGCGGGACGCGCTGCTGCTTTTCCCACGCATCGTGGAAGGGCACCATTTCGGTTTCGACGAAGCTCCGCACGGTATCACGGAACATCTCATGGTCGGACGAAAATAATGTGCGCTTCATCAGGCGAGCCCCAGAATGGAAATACAGGCGATGCCCTGATAAGGTACGCCGCCCAGATTATGCGTCAGGCCCATGGAGGGCGATGACAGTTGCCTCTCCCCGGTGCGGCCCAGAAGCTGGCTGTAGACCTCATAGGTCATCCGCAGGCCGGTGGCGCCGATCGGATGGCCGAAGCATTTAAGACCGCCGTCGATCTGACACGGCACCTGGCCGGCGGCGTCGTAGAAGCCATCAAGGATGTCGTTGACCGCCTTGCCTTCCTCCGAAATGAACAGATCCTCCATCGTCACCAGTTCGGTGATCGAAAAACAGTCATGCACCTCGATCAGGTTCAACTGGGTGCGCGGATCGGTGATCCCCGCTTCCTTGTAGGCGCGGGTCGCGGCGCTGCGCGTGTTGCGCACATGGCTGCCGTCCCACGTGTTCATCTGGGATTCGACGCCGGAACTGATCGCCAGCTGGATCGCCTTGATCGTCACCAGATCCTTCTTGCCCAGCGCGCGTGCGATCTCCGGCGTCGTCACGATCGCGCAGGCCGCGCCATCGGACACGCCGCAACAATCGAACAGCCCCAGCGGATCGGAAATCATCGGCGCGTTGATGATCGTTTCCATCGGCACCGCCTTGCGCAGATGCGCCTTGGGGCTGTGCACACCATTCTGGTGGCTCTTCCACGACACATGCGCCATACCGCGCTTCAAATCTTCTATCGACATGCCATGTTTGGCGCGATAGCCCGCTGCCAACTGGGCGAACCCGGCCGGTGACGATCCCATCGGCATCCACATATCGTTGAAGGTGCCCTTGAAGGGTATGGGTAGTCCGCCATAGCCCGTGTCCTTGAGCTTTTCCGCTCCAATGGCGACGGCGATGTCGACCGCACCCGATGCGACCGCGTAGGCCGCGCCACGCAAAGCCTCCGTCCCGGTCGCGCACATATTCTCAACGCGCGTGAAGGGAATGCCATCAAGGCGCAGCGCCGTGGAGGCGGGAATGGGCGAATTGCCGACATTCACATTGTCCAGTGCGCTACCATACCAGCCTGCCTCGATCTGCGACCGCTCGATCCCGGCGTCGGCCAGCGCCTCGTCGAACGCTTCGCGCATCAAGGCAGATGAATCGGTATCCCAACGCTCGCCGAATTGCGCACAACCCATGCCCAGGATCGCTACTTTGTCCTTGATGCCTGTCGCCATGATTATGCTCCCGCCGCGCCAGTGGGCGCAGCTTTCCAGAAATAGCGGTTGTAGCCGCGAGAGCGGTCACGCTCCTTGATCCGATACGTCAGCTTGAGCGGCGTCCCGACTTCCAGCCCTTCCGGCCCGACATCGACCACCTCCATCAGGATGCGCGCGCCGTTGTTGAACTGCACGAAGCCGACATAGAGTGGCGGGGCAGGATGGAAGGACAGCCAGTCAGCAGTGTAGGTGAACACCTGCGACGGCTCATCGACCAGCGAATAATCCTCGAACTGGCTAGCTGGCGCATTACAGCCTGGATTGACGCAATATTCGAGTTGAGGAAACTGGATCGTGGCGCATTGCCCGCATTTGCCCGCCACCAGCGCGTCGATTTGCCCACCCGAACGATATTGCTCCGTCAGCGCCGTCTTGGCCACCTTTTCCGACCGCATACCCCATTCCAGATCGATGCCGTCGTAGAAGGAGAGCATACGCAAATAACTGTCTGTCGCGATGCCATTGGCGATTGCACCGCTCACGCCGGTACGCGGCTGCGCGCTGCCAATGGCCGCCGTTACCTCAAACACCAGCGCATCAGCACCCTGTCCAAAACCGACCAGGAGAATCCTGTCGCCCGTAGCCGCCGTTTCCAGCACATGGGCCAGCATGAGCAGAGCATGGGCCGCGCCCGCATATCCGACGCCATCTGACAAGCCGTCCACTGGCTTCCCCGCGAAACCGATCTTCTTGGCCACCGCATCGGCAGCACCGCGCTGTAGCGACGGCATGACGAAATGCGTAAGATCATTCGCAGCGATGCCGGCTTTCGACAATGCCTGAGCAATGGCCTGCGGCGCAAGCTTGGCATAGCCTTCGTCACGAACCCAGCGTTCTTCCCAGAAATAGTCATAACGTTCGCGCGCCGCGCGGAAGTGATCGACAAACGGGGCTGTCACGCTGGCCGCGCCCAGCAACCTTGCCACCACATCGTCGCCCGCGCCCAGCAGGAACGCTGCGGCACCCGCGCCATAGCTTAGTTCCTGCGTGCTGGCAGGCTTTGCAACCGGTGCGTCGCTGGCGATAAACAGGGCCTCTTCGCCCACCTTCAACGCTTGCAGCAGCCCGGACGTGCCGGCACGCTGCGAATAGCCTGTATCACTGCTTGCGATGGCCGTCGGCAAGCCAAGCGCGCTCGCCACAAGCGCGCCATGCTGGAGATCCGCATAAGGCAGGCTGGTCGATGCCAGATACACTGCCTCGATCGCATCGGAGGGCCGGCCGTTGAAACAGTCGCGGGCCGCTTCCACCGCCATGGTGACGGCGTCCTCGTCCCAGCTGGTGAAGGCACGCGCGCCTTTGGCCTGACCGCGCAGATTGGGCGCCATCCACTTGTGCGCGTCCGCGATGAGCGACCGGTCGATCCTTAGACGCGGCACATAGCCGCCAAACCGTTTAATGCCAAAATCTGCCATCGGAACTCCACTCGCGTGTTTGCGACCTGTCAATCTTGCGCGCCGGTCTGCACTGCACTCATGTACCCGACGCGGACGGAAATCTTGCTGGTCGCTTTTCGATGAAGGCACGGACGCCTTCTTCAAAGTCGGCGGTGCCGACCGCCTGCACGATCGCATCGCGTTCCGCTTTGAGCTGCGCGGAAACAGATTGCTGGCCGCTGGAACCGAGCAATGCCTTTGCCTGCCGAACCGCCCCAGCGGGTGCGCGTGCGAACCGTTTCGCCTGCGCCTCCCCTTCCGATGCCAGTTCGGCGGCGGCCACGATACGCGACGCCAGGCCAATCCGGAACGCTTCCTCTGCACCGACGCGCGCGGCAGTCAGGATCAGTTCGGCAGCACGCCGCTCACCGACGACACGCGGCAGAAGCAGACTAACCCCACCGTCAGGCGGCAGGCCGACCCGTTGATGCGAGAACAGGAAAGTGACCGTTTCATCGGCGATCAGATAATCCGCGCCCAGCGCAAACATTAGACCCGCGCCCGCGACTGCACCCTGGCAGACGGCAACAATGGGAACCTCGATCGACAGATAAGCCTCGACCATGCCCCGAACGGCATCAAGCCGCGAGGTAAAGTCAGCACGGCGTGCCTCCACCGGCTGCTCGATGGCGCGCGCGAAACTCCGCACGTCGCCACCGGCCGAAAAATGCGCACCCTCCCCCCGCACTAGCAACACCCGAACGGACGGGTCGCCGGAAATCGAGGAAAAGAGTTCGGTCAGGCCCGGCACAGCTTCCTGCGGTATCGCATTGCCATGCGCAGGCCGGTTGAAGCACAGCGTCAGAACGCCGCCCGCCCGCTCGACCAGATAGGGTGCGCTCTCGCTCATTGGGATCAGAAGGGGTCCCAAGTGAAGACATGCGAGGAAATGTCGAGCGGGTAGAAGCTCGGCTTCATCGCAGGCAGCGCGTGGCTGACGATCGTTTCAGGCGTCCACCCGTCGGACGTCTGCGCCGTGCGGATCGGGCGTGGCTGGCTGAACAGGATGGTCTCATTCATGCGCGAGGAGAATATCTGACCACTGACATCAGCCGCGCCGTCGCTGATCAGGCCGACCGCAAGCGGTGCGATCTTATCCGGCGTCATCCGCTTGGCGATTTCGAGGCGCTTGCGATTGGCTTCGTCGTTGGCCGGAATCGTGCCGACCATGCGCGTGAAAGCGAACGGCGCGATGCAGTTGGACCGGACATTGAAACGCTGCATGTCGATAGCGATCGACTTGGACAGACCTGCGACGCCCAGCTTGGCGGCCGAATAATTGGCCTGGCCCATGTTGCCGATGAGACCGCTGGTCGATGTCATATGGACGAACGCGCCGCTGCCCTGCTCCTTGAAATAAGGTGCCGCAGCGCGCGAGACGTAGAAATAGCCGTCGAGATTGACCGCGCGAACCAGGTCCCAATCTTCCTTGGTCATCTTGTGGAAGATGACGTCGCGCAGGATACCGGCATTGTTGACGACAGCGTCGATCTTGCCGAACGCCTTGATCGCGTCCTGGATGATCTCTTCGGCGGATTCCCATGTCGCAATCGAATGGAAGCTCGGCGCGGCGATACCGCCGGCGGCAGTGATTTCATCGACAGTGCGTTGGGCAGGGGTGGTATCCGCTCCGCCACCGGCAGCAGCGCCGCCAAGGTCGTTCACGAGCACGCTGGCACCGCAAGCGGCCGCAAGCTTGGCGATTTCAGCCCCAACGCCATTGCCGGCACCGGTTACGATGACAACCTTGCCTGCAAGAATTCCCGACTGACTCATGCTTCATCCCATCTTTCTAATTTATGGTATCGACTACAGCGTTAGCACTTAGTGTCAATATACTAATTCTATGCCACGCCTCCAATCGTTGCGCTTCCGCGATCCAGCACCACCAGATCGCGTTCTACCGAACGGCACCGGAAGCGAACGGCGCCTCCTTCCAGGAAAAATTCAACGCGGATCGTTTCGCCCGGGAAAACCGGCTTGCTGAAACGCACCTCCATCGCCTTCAACCGCGCAGGATCGCCATCGCACAAGCGGCTGATGATCGCGCGCGCGGCCAGCCCCATGGTGCAGAGGCCATGAAGGATCGGTCGATCGAAACCCGCCTTGCGGGCGACCGAAGGGCTGGCATGGATCGGGTTCAGGTCGCCGCTCAAGCGATAGATCAGCGCGATTTGCGGCAAAGTGGAAATGTCCAGCACATCGTCGGGATCGCCATCAGGGATCGCCGCCAGACCGGGGCCAATGTCGCCAAATCCACCCTGCCCACCGTCGCCGCGCAGAAATAATGTCTGCGTGACGGTCGCGCACAACAACTCGCTGTCCCTGTCATAAAGGCGCTTCTGCATCTTCATGATCGCGCCCTTGTCGGCACCTTTATCTTCGATGCTCAGGATCGAATAGTCACCGCGCATGCGGCCCTCGGCGGGAATAGTGGAGTGGATTTCGAACGCCTGTTCAGCGTGCAGCACCTTGACCCAATCGATGCCCAATTCCGGTCGATCTATCCAGAAGCCGGGATGCGCAATCGTATTGCACATGGCCGGCACGGCCTTGAGGCCCTTTTCATAGACGAACGCCAATTGCGTTTCATCTGTAGGGTCGCTTCCGTAACCCAGCCCCAACGCATAGAGGATGGTTTCCGGTGCCGAATAATCGTGATGCTTATCGTCGAGCTTGAAACGTTGTAATATGTCCAAATTCACGATGCCCGGCTCCCCTGAATCGAATAATGTTGACTCGCTTAGCCCATTTAGGATTTAGGTACAAGAAGGCTGGAAAGTTGCGATCTGTCGGGATGACGGAACGGCACCGACGTTATCATCACGGCCGGATAGGTAGGCGTTGGACATGAGCGATACGGCTTCATCGACTCGGACATAGCCCATAATGCTGGAAATGGATGACCCATGAGCGACGTTATCGACGATAGAAGGATCGAGGAGCGCGCTGCGCAGCATGGGCTGACGTCGCGCGTGGAGTGCGCGCAGGCGATCCGGTCATTGCTCGATAATTTTTCTTGTTCGATGGCTGACGATGCGCAGCTGGATGAGGCGGCCGCACGCATTCGCATGGTATCGGAACTGCTGGCTGGACAACCCAGCCGACCGGCCCATGTGCGCTTCATCGAAGGCATGTTGACCGGCTTGGGCGAACTGAGCGAGCTTGGCCCATTCACCGGCAGGCTTCATCCTCTGCCTCCACCTTTCAAACTAGTCCTCAATGGCGACCGGGCGGAAGCCTATGCCACTTACAGCCACCCGCACCAGGGGCCGCCCGGACTTCTCCAAGGGGGGTTCATTGCGGCCACGTTCGACGAATTGCTGGGTATCGTTCAGGCAGGCGTCCTGAGGATGACGGTCGACCTTCAGATCGCCTATCGAGCGCCAACGCCGCTTTATAAAGAGCTTCGCTATACGACATGGCTAGACCGGATCGACGGACGCAAAGCCTATGCGAAGGGGACATTGCATGATGGTGATCGGCTGTGCGCCGAGGCCAGCGGCGTGTTCGTGGAGCCACGGCAACGACCCTTTTGATAAAAAGAATAGAGATTCAGT
The DNA here is from genome assembly GCF_057809055.1 of Sphingobium sp. FG58. Classification (NCBI taxonomy): domain Bacteria; kingdom Pseudomonadati; phylum Pseudomonadota; class Alphaproteobacteria; order Sphingomonadales; family Sphingobiaceae; genus Sphingobium; species Sphingobium sp. FG58. The sequence continues at coordinate 12,728 of NZ_JBMDJF010000021.1, forward strand.
CACCAAAGCATGTGACGGTGAGAGGATAAGAGAATGTCGACGCACACAACCTATTGTCGCAACTGTGCCGCTGCTTGCGGCCTGAAGGTCACGCACGAGGACGGCGTCATTCAGGACATCAGGGGTGATCGCGATCATCCGGTCTCGCAAGGCTATTTCTGCATCAAAGGTGCAGCGACCAAGGACTTTCACAATGGCGAAGACCGGTTGCTGGGCAGTCGACGACGCAATGCGGATGGAACGTTCGAAGACATCGACGCCGAAACGGCGATGGATGAGATTCACGAAAAGTTAAGCGCGATTATTGCCCAATACGGAATTGAGTCCGTCGCGCTTTACTACGGTACCGGGTCCAACTGCAATGTGCTCAGTGTGCCTGCGGCGAAGGCGTGGATGGATGCCATCGGTTCGCCCTATCTTTTCTCAAGCATGACCGTGGACCAGTCAGCCAAATGGGTTACCGCCGGTCGCATGGGCGTGTATCTGGCTGGCAAACATAAATTGCCTGAAGCCGATGTGCTGATGATCGTTGGCACCAATCCGGCAGCGTCGCACGCCTGCTACGGCATGCCTTCGCCTAACCCGATCAAGCATATGCGGGACGCGCGCAAGGCAGGCACGACCTTTATCGTGGTGGACCCGCGCAAAACCGAACTGGCGCGCTCCGCCGATCTCCATCTGCCCGTGCGACCGGGCCAAGACGCAGCGCTGTTTGCCGGATTGATCCGCATCGTTCTGGAAGAGGGCCTTGACGACAAGGCCTTCTGCGCGCGTTTCACGACCTCGCTTGAGCGCCTGCGCGCCGCAGTCGCGCCGTTCACGCCTGATCATGTAGCCGCGCGTACCGGCATCGACTCCGACACGCTGTACAAGGCCGCGCGGATTTTCGCTGGCGCGCGCCGCAAGTCGGCGCTGACGGGCACGGGATCGGCCATGGGGCTCAACTCCAACCTGGCCGAGCAAATGATAGAGGCGCTCACCGCGATCTGCGGCGGCTATCGTCGGGCGGGAGATATTATCCACAACAACGGCTATTATGGCGAAACGCCAGCGCAGGAAGCGGTGCTGCCGCCGAACCGGACCTGGGAAAATGGCCCCAAGCTGCGTACCGTCGATATCGGTCCGATCGGCGGCGAATATCCGACCTCACGTCTGCCCCAGGAGATAGTGGGCAATGAGAAAGGACGGATTCGTGCGCTGATTCATTTGGGTGGCAATCTGGTCAAGGCGCTGCCAGAGCCGGATCGGACGATCCCGATGATCGAGCAGCTCGATTTGCTCGTCTCGATCGATGTGCGGGACAATGTGACGAGCCGCATGGCGGATTATCTGATCGCGACCAGCGGCCATTATGAACATCATGATTTCAACCTGGCGCTGGAATACATGCTGCCGACTACCTTTGCGCAAATTGCCGAGCCATTCCTGACGAAACCCGCAGGCGTGATTGAAGACTGGGAGTTTTTTCGAGGCATGGCCCATCGCATGGGTAAGACATTGCACATGCGTCGTCCATTTTATGGAATGGCACATCGCGACATACCTGGGCCAGAACTGGAAATTACGGACCAGACCACGGGCGAGGACCTCATACGCTGGCTCGCCGACGGCGGTCGCAGCAATTATGATGAACTCAGGGCCAATCCGGGCGGGGTCCATTTCCCGGAGGCTGAGGCGGTTGTCCAAGTCGCGAACGACGACGATAGCGCCCGGCTCGACCTGTGCCCATCCGATGTAGAAGATGAGCTTCGGGGCGTGTATGAGGCGCAGGACGATCTGGCCGACTATCCGTTTCGGGTCATATCGCGTCGGCTTATCGAGGTGATGAACAGCGCCTACACGCAAGCGAGCCAGACCCGTCGCCGCTTCCCGACCAACCCGATCTACATGAATGTGGAGGACATGACCCGACTCGACGTGGCAGAAGGTGGCACAGTCAGGCTAACAGGCCGAACGGGCGGGGTCGTTATAGGTCGCGTTCGCAAGGATACGGGTCTACAATCGGGCGTTATCGCCATGTGTCATGGTTGGGGGAACCCGGAACTGCCTGGTGAGCAGGATCCTGACGTATTTTCCGGTCGGCTCGTGTCACTCGACCAAGATCTTGAATCCATCAATTTCATGCCCAGACAAAGTTCGGTGCCCGTGCAAGCGCAACGGCACGATGCCTAACAAGACCGCAGCAGACACTATTAAGGAGTATTTATGAAGATCGGAATTATCGGCGCCGGCAATATCGGCGCCACCCTTGCCCGCAAACTCGTCGATGCGGGCCATGACGTCAAGATCGCCAATTCCAAGGGGCCGGATACGTTGGCTGACATCGCCAAGGACACTGGCGCTCAGGCGGTGACGAAAGAAGATGCGGTCAAGAATGTCGATACGGTCATCCTGTCCATACCATTTCTCAGCTATCAGACGCTGACCAGCCTGCTCAGCGGCGTCCCGTCCGATGTCATCGTGATCGACACATCCAATTACTATCCTTTCCGCGACGGCGTTCTCGACGGCCTCGATAATGGCACGCCCGAAAGCGTCTGGGTCGGCGAACATATCGGTCGGCCGGTCGTCAAAGCGTGGAATGCCGTCTTGGCGGCCACACTTGCGGAACGGGGCAAGCCGAAAGGTACGGAAGGTCGGATCGCTCTGCCGGTCGCCGGCGACGATGACCGCGCAAAGGCTGTAGCGATGGAATTGGTCGAGGCGACGGGTTTCGATGCCCTGAATGCTGGCTCCCTGGCCGATTCATGGCGGCAGCAACCCGGCACGCCAGCCTATTGCACCGAACTGGCGATCGACGAACTGAAGCCCGCGCTTCTCGCCGCCGACAGGCAGCGAGCGCCTGTAAATCGCGAAACGCTGATAAAGGGCTTTATGGAGAATTACGGTAAACTTTCGCACGATGATACGGTCGCGATGAATCGCGCCGGTACTGCCTGAGAAAAGGCTGCGGATCGACCGGCAAGCCGATCCGCAGCACATGTTCAGCGTGCGTTGCAGTTCCCGGAGGTAGCGGATGAAGTTCGGAATTAGCTGCAGCCAGATTCTTGGCCACACTCCGACTGCCGGTGACATCCTGTCGATGGCCAGAGAAGCCGAAAAGATCGGATATCACTCGATCATGTTGGGCGATCATATCCTGACGCCGAACTGTTTCGATGACTCGAACTATCCGGCCGGCACATTCGACGCCGCAACACCCTGGTATGAACCGTTCGTCCTGCTCTCTGCGCTCGCGGGCGCGACGACAACGATCCGACTGGGCACGGGCATCGCGGTGATCCCTTATCGTCCCCCCATTCAACAGGCACAGGCGATCGCGACGCTCGACTTCATAAGCGAAGGGCGTTTTTACTATGGCGCAGGGATCGGATGGATGCGCGAGGAGTTTGATGCGCTCGGGGTTTCCTTCGACGAACGCGGTCGGCGCAGCGACGAATATCTCGAACTCATCACGCTGCTGCTGTCGGGACGACCCGAAGGATATAAGGGCCAGTTTGTCGATTTTCCCGGAGGGCGTCTCAATCCGCTTCCCCATCAAAAGCCCTACCCGCCCATCATCATCGGCGGAGAATCGCCGCCCGCTATCCGGCGTATCGCGGGATATGGCGACGGATTTTATATCAACTGGAAAAGCCTGCCCGAACTCGACCTGTTCATCACTGCTCTGACCGATCAAATGGAGCGCAACGGGCGCGCCGTTTCAAGCCTCTACAAACAGATCGCGACCACCGATGTCGCCTTCATCCGCGCAGCAAAGGATATGCTGCCCGACTATGCGGCGCGGGGCGTGAACGAGATCATCTTCAGCCCCGTGTGCGATACTCCCGCTGAAGGGATGGAGGCGATCAAGGCATTCGCCGACGAGTTTTTCTGACCCTAAGGCAAGACATACACAAGCCTGTCACACACGCAGATGAACGCTCGATCAATATGTGGCGTTCGTGACGCCGCCATCGATCACCAAGCTCTGCCCGGTGATATAGTTCGACTGCTGGCTACAGAACATCGCCGCGATGGCGCCGAAGTCGATCTCCGACCCGAAGCGCCCAACCGGAATGCCGATCGTCTTGATCGCCTCCTCCAACTCTGCCTCCAGGCTGATCCCCTTTTCCGCCGCGCGTTTGTCATAGATTTCGCGGATCCCGTCTGTGTCGTGCATCGCAGGCAGAAGAGAATTGATCGTCACGCCATGCGGGGCGATCACCTTGGCGACCGCCACGGTATAGTTGACCAGCGCGGCCCGCGGCGCGCCGGACAAGATGCGCCAGGGATGAGGAAATTTCACCGCAGCGGTGGCGATATTGACAATGCGGCCCCATCCCCGATCGCACATGCCATCGACGATGGTGCGGATAAACTCAACGGGTGAGATGAAGGTCATGTCCAGGTTCGCACGCCAGTCCGCGTCCGAAATCTGTCGGAAATCCTCGATATAGGGCGGAGGCGAACAGGTGCCGACGAAAATGTCCGGCTCAGGGCAGAGCTCCAATACACGCTCGCGTCCTTCCGCTGTCGCGTGATCCGCAACGATCGCCCGCACCTGCGCGCCGGTAGTGCTGCGAATTTTCTCGCAGGCTGTTTGCAGCCGTGCCTCATTACGCGCAGAAATGAAAAGGTTAACCCCCTCGCCACCCAAGGCCATGGCGGTGCCAAATCCGAGTCCCGCGCTACCGCCATTGATGATGGCGTTACGCCCCCTGATCCCAAGGTCCATCGTTCCTGATCCTTTCCGCCTGCTCGATTATCTCTGCATCTGCACCCGCTTCCAGTATGACGCCGGTTTGTTCGGTCAGGCCATTTGTAGATGCGTTAAAGTTGCAAGCCACCATCGACGGCCAGCGACTGCCCCGTGATATATTTCCCCTTCTCAGACAGCAGGAAGGTGACGGCGTCCGCGACATCCTGCGCCGTACCGAATGCCTTCATCGGCAGCATCCTGCGAATACCGTCCACCCATTCCTCGATCCCCGGCTTTGAAATCAACTCGCCGCCCAGGCCCGCATTGATGAACCCCGGCGCGACACAGTTGGAGCGGATGCCGAAACGCCCTTCTTCCAAAGCGATGCCCCGGAACAGCATTTCGATAGCCGCCTTGGGCGCTGCCGAACAAATGTCGCGCAGTGGCACTTTTTCAACGGCGGCCGTGATGACGGCCACCAGGGCACCGCCACCACCCGCCTTCAGATGTGGCAGCGTCGCCCAGACGAGATTGAAGGCGGCCTGGACGTCATTGTCGAAAACCTGCTTCCATTCGGCTGGCGTGATCGTGTTTAGGAACTTCATCGGAATGTGCGGGCCGGCGGCGTAGACGACCGAATGCACACGGCCAAATTGCTCGGCGGCGGCGTCGACAAAAGCCTTCATGGCGTCAGCGTCGGTATGATCCACGGACATGGCCATTGCCTGACGCCCCGCAGCCTCAACCTTGGAGACGACTGCATCAGACGCTTCCTTTCGCGACCGATATGTGAAGGCGACATTCGCGCCGGCAATGGCCAGTCCTTCGCAGATCGCAGAGCCAATGCCCCCACTGCCGCCAGCGACGATCGCCACGCCGTCTGTAAACATCCTCTCCATCTACGTTCCTTCTTTTCCTCTTGTAGGCGCAACCCATATGGTGCACCCCTCCAAAATCAGAATTAGTTCGTGTATACTATACTGAGGAAATCAAATGCCCAACCCCGAAATTATCATCACCGAAAGCGAAAGTGTGATTCACGTCGCTTTCAACCGGCCGGAAAAATACAACGCCATCAGCATGGACATGCTCGACGGCCTGCGCGACGCGACGGCGCGGCTGCGCGATCGCGATGACCTGCGCGCGATGCTGTTAACGGCCAACGGCAAATATTTCTCCGCCGGCATCGACCTCAACGGCGGCCTCGCGCCCGATGCGTCGATCAAGAGTCCCAAGGCGTTTCGTAATTGGTATCGGCAGGGTGCCGGCAGTCTGCATGGCCTTGGCGACGAATGGGAAGCGATTGAAAAGCCGATCGTCGTCGCCTTTCAGGGACCGTGCCTCGGCGGCGCGCTGGAATTGTCGCTCTGCGCCGATTTCCGCCTCGCCAGCACCGGCGCTCGCTTCGGCCTACCGGAAATCAGCTTTGGCGCATTGCCCGGATCGGGCGGCACCAGCCGCCTCGTTCGGCTGGCGGGGCCGCATTGGGCGCGCTGGCTGGTACTCGCCAATCGGCAGGTCGATGCGGATCGGGCGCTGGCCATCGGTCTGGTTCACGATGTCGTCCCGCAGGAAGAACTGGCCGACAACGCCCTCGCCTTCTGCCGCTCGCTGGCGGCCCTCCCGCCCGAAGCATTCGGCGCGGGCAAACTGGCGATCGAACTGGCGACCGATCTGGATCGCGCCCAGGCACGCAATGTCGAACGCCTGGCCGTCAGTGGACTGTTCCAGGGCGCCGAACTGCATGATCTGATGCGGGCCATGCAGGAAAAGCTGGCCTCCAAAAAAAGCTGAGGCAGGAACGTCAGAGCTTTTCGATAAAGCTTCGCCAATGCGCGGTCAGGTCGGCACGGTGATCGGGCGCAGCAATGGCGATCAACGCGGCGGCACGCTCTGAATGGGTGCCGCCGCGCAGGTCTGCCAGGCCAAATTCGGTCACTACGATATCGACATCCATCCGGCCCAGCGACACCGGCCCCGCCCCTGCATTGGGCGCGACGATCCGGCTGATGGTGCCCTTGGCGGCGGTGGCTGCCAGCGCAACGATCCGCAGCCCGTCGGCCAGTTTAGCACCCCGCGCGAAATCGCTCGCGCCGCCCGGACCCGACATGAAACCCTTCGGCCCGACTTCGGCGTATACCTGGCCGAACAGGTCCACTTCAGTCGCCGAATTGATGGCAATGAAATCGCGAATGGCCCTGATGGCCAAGCCATCATGCGTGAGTGCTACAGGTGCGAACCGGTAAGCCGGACCGGTGATCGCCTGATAGAGCCGCTCTGAACCGATTGCGACGCCGGCCATCACCGCCGCGCCGGGCGCAAGCGCCCCCGCCTCCTCCAGATCGACCACGGCATCGCCGATCAAACCGGAATGCACGCGCAGATTGCGCCGCCCCGTCAAGGCGCGAAATACAGCGCCCGGCACCTTTCCCAACCCGGTCTGCAACGTCGCACCATCGGGAACCAGCGGCGCTATATATCCTGCAATCGCGTCGGAAACGGCATCGCTGCCGCTGTCGGGCATACCCAGAAGCGGCTGTGGCGACTCGACCATCGCCGTGATGCTCGTCAGCGGAATGCGCGCCTCGCCGCGCGTGCGCGGCATCAGTGGATTGATATGCGCCAGACGCACGGGGATCGATGGCCAGAGTTCCGCCAGGAAATCAACGGTCGAGCCGAAGCTGCAGATCCCGTCCTCGTCAGGCGGCGAGAGCATCATCAAAGCCGCGTCGGGGGGAGCATATCGCAACCGCTGCCGGATATCGGCATAGCAAAGCGGGAGAAATGTTACCGCGTCCCCCGCCGCCTTGAGTTCCGGCGTGAGGAAAAACGTCTCCGTCTTACAGGACAGATTGGCCAGATAGGTTCGGCGATTGAGGGCGGGAACGAAGATGCCGGTGAACGTCATGGCACCCAGCGCTTCGCCGGCGCGATCCAGCGCATCTGCGAACAGCAACGACTCGGCCGAGCAGCCTGACACAATCGTTCGTCCGCCGACGGGAAGGCGCGCTACGAGAGCATCGGCATCTGCTTCGATCGACATAATTGGCAAGCCCCCTCCGCGCAGTCGCGACCGGAACTGCAATTGGAATATTTACAAGCGGGCCGGTTGCTGTCAATCAGCATCTAGTATGTAGAGCCTAGAGGATATCCGAGAGAATGGCGGGTTTGTATTTCGACCAGTTCACGGTCGGCCAGACATTTCAGCACGAGATACGTCGGACGGTGACGGACATGGACAATATGCTGTTCTCGTCACTGACCTATAATCCCGCGCCCATTCATATCGATCACGCCTATGCGGCGGGAACCGAGTTCGGCAAGCCTTTGATGAACTCCATATTCACGCTGGGCCTCGTGATCGGTCTGTCCATACAGGACACAACGCTCGGCACGACCGTCGGCAATCTGGGCATGAGCGAAACCAAATTTCCAAATCCCGTTTTCTCCGGCGATACCATCCGCGCGGAAACGCGCGTCGATGCCCTGCGATCGAGCGCATCCCGACCCGGCCAGGGCATCGTCACGTTTGAGCATATCGGTTTCAACCAGCGCGACGAGATCGTCTGCTCGACCAAGCGCAACGCGCTCATGATGGGAAGCCCGGCATGAGGTTGCGTTCCATGCTTTTTGTGCCCGGCGACAGTGAACGAAAGTTCGCCAAGGGATCGTCTGCGGGTGCCGATGCGCTGATCCTGGATCTGGAGGACGCAGTCGCTCCGTCGATGAAGGACGCTGCGCGCGCGCATGTGGCTTCCCTGCTGGATGATCGCGCCGAACGATCCTGGCGCTTTTTCGTGCGCGTCAATCCATTCGATACCGACATGACATTTGATGACATGGCGGCAGTCGTTAAGCCTGGGCTGGACGGGTTGCTGATCCCCAAGGCAAATTCCGCGCAAGATCTCGTGCGGATCGGTACCGAGCTGGATCGGCTGGAAAGCCAGACCGGCATGGCAGCAGGAACGGTCAAACTGGCCGTCGTCGCAACGGAAACCGCGCAGGCCATGTTCAATCTTGGCAGCTATGCGCCCGCTCATCCGCGCCTGGTCGCCATGACATGGGGGGCGGAAGATCTGGCGGCGGCCATCGGCGCGACTGACAATAAGGAAGAGGATGGCAGCTGGACCTTCCCCTACCAGGTTGCGCGCGCCCAATGCCTGTTCGCGGCCACCGCAGCGGAGGTGCTGCCCCTCGACACGCTCTATGCTGATTTTCGCGATCCGCAGGGGCTGGAAAAAGACTGTCGCCGCGCCCGCCGCGACGGTTTCGTCGGGCGTGTAGCCATCCATCCTGATCAGGTGGACGTCATCAACCGGGCCTTTTCGCCCTCGCCTGAACAGATCGCCGAAGCGCAGGCGATCATCGATGCCTTTGCTGCGTCTCCGGACGCTGGCACGCTAGGCATCAACGGAAAAATGTACGACATCCCTCATCTCAAGGCCGCACGCCGAACGCTGGCAGGAGTAAAATAATGTCCTCACCCCGCCCCCTCCCCACCCAGGAAGAACGCGATGTCATCCGCGAAGGCGTGCGCGCCGTCGTGACGCGGTTTGACGATGAATATTGGCTCGCCCGCGACGAGGACGGTGTCTTTCCGTTCGAGTTCCACAAGGCGATGGCCGATGGCGGATGGCTGGGGATAACCATGCCCGAAGAATTTGGCGGGGCGGGGCTGGGCGTTACCGAAGCAGCCGTGATGATGAACGAAGTGGCCAATCATGGCGGCGGGATGACCGCGGCATCGGCCATCCATGTCAATCTGTTCGGTCCCCATCCCATTGTCGTGAAGGGGACACCGGAACAGAAAGCCCGTTGGGTCCCGCGTTTGATTTCGGGTGAGGATCAGGTCGCGTTCGGCGTGACCGAGCCGGACGCGGGCCTCAACACGACGCGGATCAAGACGTTCGCCGAAAAGGTGCCGGGCGGCTATGTCGTGCACGGGCAAAAGGTCTGGACATCGACCGCACAGGTGGCCAGCAAGATATTGTTGCTGACGCGCACCACCAAGTTTGAGGATTGCGCACGGCCCACGGACGGCATCACGATCTTCTACACCGATCTGGACAGGACCAAGATCGACGTTCACAAAATCCCGAAGATGGGCCGCAAGGCGGTGGATTCCAACGCGATCTTCATCGATGGCCTGTTCATTCCCGAGGAAGACAGGATCGGCGAGGAAGGCAAGGGCTTTTCCTATCTGCTCCACAGTCTGAACCCTGAACGAATCTTGCTGGCGGCAGAAGCGATTGGCCTGGGGCAGGACGCCCTGCGCCGCGCGTCGAAATATGCCCGTGAACGCATCGTGTTCGATCGCCCGATCGGGCAGAATCAGGGGATACAACATCCGCTGGCGGAGCGCTGGATGTACCTCGAAAGCGCATGGCAGATGACGATGAAGGGCGCTGAACTATATGACAGCGGCCTGCCATGTGGTGCAGAGGCCAATAGTGCCAAATTCCTGGGCGCACGCGCCGGCCATGACGCCTGTTGGCAAGCGGTGGCGACGCATGGCGGGTTCGGCTATGCGAAGGAATATCATGTCGAACGGCTCTATCGCGAAGTCGCCATTGCGCGCATTGCGCCAATCACCGAGCAGTTGATCATGTGCTTCATCGCGGAGAAGGTGCTGGATCTCCCGAAAAGCTACTGAATCCGCTATTGGATCGAGCGACAAGCAAAAGAGCGCGCGTGGCACGCGGCCCCGGCGCTCTTTTGTTTACCCCGCTACCGTCAGGATTATGAAATTATCTGGGGCGGAAACATGGGAAGAATGGTGCGCTTTTCAAACTGCCAGCCATCCGACGTCCTGACATAGCTGTCTTCATAGCGGATATAATGGCGGACATGGCCACCGCTGCGTGTATTGGCTTCGACCAGCGCGAACACGCCCCCAGTCGCCCGGCTTTCATCCCAATTCAGGATCACGTGGTTCATCATCAGATGCACCACATGCAGCACATCGGCCTTTAGTTCCGCGCCATAGACCGCGATCGCCTCGCGACCGGCGTAGGTGCCCATGCCCGCGGGGCTTTCGTCGAGCACCCCATCCGGGGTGAACAGACCGGCCCATGCGTCGATCTGCCAGAGGTCGATATAATAGGCATATCGGTTGACCAATTCCTGCAAGGCAAACCTGTCATCTGCATTCAGCATATTTGCTCCTCTCGGCATGACGGCATCGTCGATGATGATTCGCCCCCGATGCCTGACTACCCGCGCGTACACTTGACACCACGGAGGAGCATAATATGTAGTATGTCAGTACTAGACCTGTCAAATGGCCATTCCAATGCCGGGAGATATGCGCGATATAGCCAGGTGTTCCGCCAAGCGTTGCCCAGCGAACAGAGATATTCGTTCATGGCGAGCAAGCGGCAGACGAACGGCCGGCGGGTCCGATCAACAGACCGGTTTCTAAGGAGCAGTAGATGCAGAAGTTTAAGAGAGGTCATGCGGAATATCGTGGGATCGTCGATGCGCCAATCGACGACGTCTGGGAACTGCTGACCGACTGGGCCAATTTTGAACGCTGGTGGATAAAGCCCGAAGATGGCGGTCGCCCCGGTCCAAATATCGCCAGCGTCGAACTGCTAGGCGCGCCTGATGAAGTACCCCGGACCCGCATCGTGCGCCACGTCACCGGCTCGGCTGTCGATGAAAAGCTCTGGATGCAGGACGATGCCACCAAGCGTATCGTTTATGACATGGTTTTTCGCCCGAACCCCGGCGGCGCAGAATTGCGCAACGAGTTCAGAAACTATCTGGCCACGACCATGCTCGACAGCCTGCCCACCGGCGAAACCTTGATGACGTTCAAGTCGGAATTCGACGTGATCGAGGAAGCCGACCTGAACCTTATGATCTCGCTGATCGAAAGAACCTATTCGGACGCAATCCTGAACGGGTTCAGGCAATATTTCGCGAGGCAAAAGGCACAGACCGTCCCGGCCTGATTGCGCCGAAACAACGATATGACGCTGCTTGCTGGAAGGCGCGAAAGGCAACGTCCAATAGCGCATGGCCTAACATGCAACGGCCCTGACTTTGTCGTCGAAAGCCTGCGCAGCTACTTGGCTCCGTTGGCTTTCGCCTCCCCTCGCCTCCGCCGGACGGGAAGGCAAAGATGCACATTTTTTCGGCATTTGACCGTCAAACCTGTCGATGTGGTCTGCGTCATCGGGGAGGCCGGGTTTGAAACGATCATCAACGGATGTTTCGGCTCCCGCAAGCCCACGGCCGCGACGTTGGCCTGATAGACGTAAGGATTATTCGCATGTCGGTAGATTATGACATTGTCGTCGTTGGGGGAGGTGGCGCAGGTTTGTCGGCCGCCTACCACGCCGCCAGGAACGGTGCCTCTGTGATGCTGGTAGAGGCCGGCCCGACGCTAGGTGGCGCTACCGCACTTGCCGGCGGCGTCGTCTATGCGGCAGGAACGAGCGTCCAGCGGGCGGCTGGCATCGTCGATTCCGCTGAAGATATGTTCCAGTATATGATGACTCTCAACCAATGGTCGATCAAGCCCGCCTTGGCGAAGAGGCTCTGTGACAACGGTACCCATATTATCGATTGGCTGATCGAACTGGGCAATGAATTTCCTCCTGATCTGGTGATTGAATCGGGTGTTGGCGGGCGCCCGCGGGGTCATCAGTCGGTCGATGCAGGGTTCGGCATCGCAAGATCGCTGATAAACGCGATCGGCGCGCAGGGGGTCGAGGTCGCGCTTGGCTCGCGTGTATCCGACCTGTTGGTCGAGGATGGCAGGGTGGTGGGAATCCGGTGCGGCGATATCGACTTACGCGCCCATGCGGTCATCGTCACGACTGGTGGATTTGCCAATAATCCCGAGATGGTCAAGCGGCTCTGGCCGACGGCGGCAGCGCATGGCGGTCGGCTGACCTCCTTCTATGCCGAAGCGCCCTACAATGTTGGCGACGGCATCCTTCTTGCCGAGCGGGCGGGTGCCAACATAATGGGGATCGATAACGGACTGTTGGTCATGTCGCCCAATTTCAAGCCGGACATGTCCTATGCTCTTCCTGAGTGGGCGATGGTGGTTAATCGGGACGGCAAGCGTTTCGTTCCTGAAGATGCCTCATACGCCGTATGCGGCTATCTGGTAAACGAGCAGCCGGAAATGCGCTGCTTTGCCATTTTCGATGAAGAGGCCTTGCTGGACGCCTGTGCCGACGACAGCGTTTTCAAAGTCTATATCAACGATCCGGGTAACGACAGCTGGCGTGTCGACGTGATCCGCGATCAGGTTGCAAAAGGCCGGGTCAAGGTCGCGGACACGATCACCGAACTGGCGAAGAGATCCGACATAGATCCGATCACTCTTGAACTGACCGTCAATCGCTACAACGATCTTATGGACCGGGGCAAAGACGTGGATTTCTTCAAGGAGACCGCCAAATATCTGCCCATCCGCACCGGCCCCTTCTATGCTGTCGAAATCCGTGCGACTGCCATGGTTTCGTGCCATGCGGGGATTGAAATAGACGCCGATGGGCATGTGCTGGACGGCCATGGCCGCGTGATTCAGGGGCTTTACGCGGGCGGAGAGGTGCTGGGCTGTACGCTGGGGCGTCGCTATATTGGCGGTGGCATCGGCATTGCGAACGCGCTGACTTTCGGTCGCATCGCGGGAGAGACAGCTGCCGCAGAATGCGCGCAGATGCACCAGATCATAAGCTGACGCCTATCTGCTTCAATGGAATGCCCGTCCATCGACCAACCCATGCCGCTTGCCCGCCAGGGCAAGCGGCATAAATATTACATGAAAAGCACGCGGTTGAGGCTCACCAGGAATTCCGCGCTGGGATCGCGAGCGCCCGTTCCCGTCATGCGCTCGACGACGGCTTCGTAGCCAAGATCGCGGCGCTTGGGCAAACGTTCCTTTACCGCTGAGGCTAGTGCGGCTGGCATTTCCTGCCGCGTCAGATCCGTGCAATAGCAGGGCGACCCCGGCTGCTGCCGCCAGGAGTCGGCCAGTGTGCCAGCATATACCGCGTCAAAACCGCTATCCTCGACCAGCGCCATTCCCACCGTACGGCTGCGATCATCATCGGCAGACACGGGAATGGCAAGACGATCGGGATCGCCCGCGGGCTTGGCTTTGTTCGCGAATGAATCCGACCCTATCGCATTCCACGCCTTCGCGACGGGGCGCCCCAGCTGCTCGACGACCCACAAGCTCTCCACCTGGCCCGCCTCGATAGCATTCATGCCGCTGTCGCGAGCCGGATAATAGTTTGATGTGTCGATGACGACCGTTTCAGCGGGCAGCGCCGCGATCAGTGGCGCTACGTCGGCAATACGCAGCAGCGGGATCGACAGGATCACGACATCGACATCCGCCACAGCCTCGGCGGCCTCAACCGCGCGCGCGCCATTGGCCAACATCTCGGCGTCGATCGACTTGGGACCACGCGAGTTCGCTACCTTCACCTCATGTCCCGCCGCGCTGAGTACCAGCACGAGGGTCTTGCCGATGTGACCGGTGCCAAGAATACCAATTTTCATGAATCATCTCCCAGTTTTCATAAGTGTCCCGGATGTTGACGGACCGGCTACTCTGCGGGAATTGCCAAAGCATCCAGAGTTTGCCGAAGCCCCTCCAAGGCGTCATCACTCAGGTCGCAAACCGACCTGATCTTGGCGGTGACGCCGATGATTTCGCTATCAAGCGACCGGGCGTAGGGCGTCAGGTCCACCAGAACGCGACGCTCATCCCCTGGATCACGCGTGCGCGTAACAATGCCCGCCGCACCCAGCCGCTTGAGGATGGGCGTAATCGTCCCCGCATCCATGTCCAGCCGATCGCCTAGCGTTCCCACAGAAGCCGGCGAAGCCTCCAGCAAGGACAACACCACCAGATATTGGGGGAACGTGAGCCCAAGCCGCGTCAGAAAGGGCGTATGCATACGCACCATTCTGTTGGCCGCCCGATAGAGCGAAAAAGACAATTGCGTACCAAGCGACATAAGATAAACCATTTCTCTTGCCCGCTATTATATAGCGCACTATGTAATATGAGATTATATGTCAAGCCGTCGTTCTTGAGATTGTGGCGACGATGGCTCACCGGTTGTCGATCGAAAAAATATCGTATATGGGTCCTATAATCTATATGAGAGGAACATCATGCCTGCCATCGGTCTCACCCTTGATCGCACCACACATATGTTGTCCGCTGAAGAGCTTGCAGATTTGGCGTTGAAGATCGAACGGCTCGGCTTCGACAGCGTCTGGCTGCTCGATTCGTTCGGCCGTGATCCTTACATGGCGTGCGCCTATATGTTGTCGAAGACATCGACCCTAAAAGTGGCTACTGGCGTTGCGACTGCCTATAGTCGCGATGCAATGGGCGCCCAGCAGACGCGAGAAGCCTTATCCGAATTCTATCCTGGCCGATTTCTCATGGGTATCGGCGCATCCAATCCAATCGTGATTGCCAAACGCAAGGGCGAGTGGGTTGCCCCACTGCCGAAAATGACGTCCTATCTGGAAGATATGGCAGAAGTCCAGTTGATCAGCCCGAAGCCGGAACAGCTGGCCCCTGTCATTCTTGCAGCCCACGCGCCCGGCCTGCAAAAGCTGGCGGTCAAACATGCGCAAGGCATGGTAACGTGGATGATGCCTGCCGGCATCATCACTGAAGCGAGAGAGCGCGTAGGCCCCAACTTCAATATCACCGCGCAGATATTATGTGTGCTGACCACCGATGCTGAAAAGGCGCGCGCCGTCGCCCGCGCCTATCTGGCCATGTATATCGCCCTGCCCTATTACCAAGCGGCCTTCGCCAAATGCGGATTCGAGGAATCCGACTGGAGCAACGGCAACAGCGACCGGTTGATCGACGCCCTGACTGCCTGGGGTAGCAATGACCAAATCCTCGCCCGCGTTGAGGAATTTGCCGGCGCGGGTGCCGACCGTGTCGTGCTCAATGTGATACGTGAAGACGAAACCCAGCGCGCCGACGGAAAGCCACCGGTCATTATCGGTGACTGGGTGGGTATTGAAGACCTGGCCGCCATTCTTGCCACCAACTAGGGCTTTTGCAGCCTAGACGGAGGCCATGCTGGCAGCAACGTAATGACCTGTGAGAAAGGAGGCGCAGCAAAGCCGCCGCTGCAGCCTTCGATTGGGAGAAATAATGCCGCATTCCCGTCTCTTCGACACGCTTCCTATGGCGCGTGGCCCGGCCCTGAAGAACCGCCTGATGCTGGCTCCGCTCACCAACCAGCAGAGCCACATCGACGGCAGTCTGTCCGAGGAAGAGGTCCGCTGGCTCGCGATGCGTGCAAAGGGCGGCTTCGCGCTGGTAATGACTGCTGCCGCCCCGGTTCAGCCTGTCGGACAGGGCTATCCCGGCCAACTTGGCGTCTTCGCTGACGGACATATCGAAGGGCTGACCCGCTTTGCGGCCTCCGTCAGAGACAATGGAGCCGTTTCGGCCGTACAATTATACCATGGAGGCGAACGCGCTGATCCTGACTTGGTGGGAACGCCTGTTGCCGCGTCCGACAGCAAGCGCAACGGGGCCAGGGGTCTTAGCCTAGTCGAAGTCGAAGCCTTGCGGGACGACTTCATAAGTGCGGCCTTACGCGCCGACGCTGCCGGCTGTGACGGCGTACAGATACACGGAGCGCATGGTTATATTCTCGCGCAGTTCTTTTCACCTACGATCAATCAAAGGGACGATCGCTATGGTGGTAGCTTCGAAAACCGCGCCCGTCTCCTCCTGGAAGTCATAGACGGGATCCGCCGCCAGTGCCGTCCCGACTTCCAGATCGGACTTCGCCTTTCACCCGAACGTTTCGGGATGAGGCTCGCCGAAGTCCGTGAACTTGCAACGAGCATCATGCAGGCGGGACAGATTGATTATCTCGACATGTCACTATGGGATGTTGCGAAGGAGCCTCATGAGGAGGAATTTCAGGGCCGCAGCCTGCTGAGCTATTTCACCGAGTTGCCGCGTGGAAATGTACGCCTCGGCGCGGCCGGCAAGATCATGGATGCAGCGACCGCTGTGAACCTGATCGATGCCGGTTGCGATTTCGTGACGATCGGCCGTGCGGGCATACTGCGCCACGACTTCCCCATGCGCGTACATCAGGATTCGGCATTTCTGTCACCGCCGCAACCCGTCGACGTCGAGCATCTGCGAACGGAAGGGGCGACCGACCCATTCATCGCCTATCTGCGCACGTTCCCGGGATTTGTTGCCGAACAGGAACAGGCGAGCACCTGAACTGCGCTCGTGAACCGGTGCAGCGCCGTTTCTATCACGATAGTAGCCTCATCAAGCAGGAGAGTTAACATGACACAAGAATCGCCATTTACCCGTGACCGCAATCTGTTCGCGGTCCGCTGGACGGTGGATCCGGCGCGCCGCGAGGAGTTTCTTCAGACTTTTGAAAATGTATGCGAACAGGCTAAGCCCTATTATTATCGTGGCTGTGTTTTCGCATTTCAGGGTTGGGCGCGCGATCCGAACGAATTCGTCGTGTTCGCATCGTGGGACGATGACGTCGCGGCGGAATTGCGCCTAGTTCCGGAGTTTCAGGAATTTAACCGCCAGCTTTTGGATTGCTGCAGCGGACCTGTGCTGATGGAACAGTTCAGCGGAATGGACATCGATCGTCATATCTTCGACGATTTCCCGGCCGGAAAATCAACGGCGCACAAATTCGGCGACAAGAACGCTTTCATCGTCCGTTAAATCGGCGCTCGGTGCCGCCGCTTGCGGCGGCACCGATATTATCTCCGCCCTGCGCGCCCGCAAAGAGCGCAACCACCAGCCTTGTTCAGCCCTGCGCGCCCCCATCGGGCGAAGCAAACAGGCTGATCAGTTCGAATTTTTGAATTTTTCCCGATGCCGTGCGTGGAAACTCGCTCACGATCTGCCACAGCTTGGGAACCTTATGTCGCGCGATCCGATCGAGCAGGAACGCGCGAATATCCTCGACCTCGACTGTCACCCCCGGATCGCATCTGATCGCAACCGCGACCTCTTCACCCCAGCGCTCGTGCGGTACGCCGACGACCGCGCATTCGGCGATCCCCGGATAGTCGCCCAGCCGATCTTCGATTTCGCGGGGGTAGATGTTCTCGCCACCGCGAATGATCATCTCCTTGAGCCGCCCGGTTACGCGAACATAGCCCAGATCGTCCAGCGTGCCGAGATCGCCCGTCCGCAGAAAGCCGTCATCGTCGAACGCAGCGGCGGTAGCGGAAGGATTGTCGAAATAGCCGCGCGTCATATAAGGGCTGCGTATCCGGATTTCGCCGATCTCGCCAAGTCCCAGCGTTGCGCCGGTGGCAACATCGGAAATTTTCAGTTCGGTGTAAGGATAAGGCTTTCCAACCGTGCCAGCGATGACTTCGACCGGATCTCCGCGCAAGGATTTGCACATGACGCCGCCCGCTTCGGTCTGGCCGAACATGATCTGGACATCGGCATTGAAGCGCGCGCCCAAACGGCGAACGAATTCGGGTGATATCGTTGTGGCACCCGTCTGGATGACTTCAAGGGATGACAGGTCGGTCTTGTCGAAATCCGGATGCTCCATGATAGCGAGTGCCATAGTTGGAACGCAAGGAAACCAGACAATCCGCTCCTGTTCGATCAGCCGCAACACGTCTCCGGCGTCGAAGGCGCGCAATATGATATGGGTGCTAAGCCGCGATATGCACCCCAGGACAGTGCTGACCGATCCCCCGATGTGGAAGAAAGGCATGACCCCCAACCACGGCAGGCCGTCGTCCAGCAGGTAGAGTTCCGATCCCAGCAACGCATTGTTCACGATACCGCGGTGATGCAACTTCACCGCCTTGGGTAGGCCGGTCGTACCGGACGTATAGAGGATAAGCGCCGTGTCATCCGGCTTGACCTCAACATCGACGCGGATTTCCGGCGCGTTCGCGATCTGGTCCTCCCACTCGCGCGTTAGCAATATGGTACGCAAATGCGGCAGCGACGATCGAATTCCCTCGATGGTATCGACCAGGGAAAAGCCACGATATTCCGTATCCGCGATCAGACCGACAGCCTGACTCTGTCGAAGCAACGCCTCGACTTCGCCCAGACGCAACGCCGGATTGAGGGTGACGAGCACAAGGCCCGCCTGCGCCGCCGCCATCTGATACACTATCCATGGCCCGCTGTTGGAGCCCCAGATGGCGACATGCTCACGCGGCTTGAAATGGGTGAGGAGCGTTCGCGCTAGCCGCTCGGCATCAGTTTGCAGTTGCTGATAGGTCCATGCGCGGTCCCCATCTTTTATGGCAATTCGATCAGGCGCGCTATCGGCCGCGCGCTTTAGAAGTTGCCCAACCGTCCAATCCTGGATCCTCGATCCCTCCTGGACCAGAGAATGTACGTCAGCCATCTGATTTCCTCATCTCACATTCGGCTATCATGCCAATATGCGCCCCTATATGGATACTATATCCTATCACAATCACCCTTTCAGGCAACCATAAGCTGAAGCGCGCATTCTGCGATCCCTCGCCGTAGTGCAATCAGGTGAAAGGTTCGACACCCATTGACACGCCATCAGTAGGTCCTATAACCTATAGCCAGATTTGTGGGGAGGGCCAGAGGCTTTTACGTACGGCTGATCATGCATGGTTCAGCGGGCTGCGTACAGTGCGTTGATCTTCCTCTCGATCGGCCCCATAAACTGGACGATGCGATTGGCCGTCGAGTTGATGCACCTTACTCCAAAGTCTGACACGAAAAAATGAGGCATCCGTTCTTGCGGTACGCCGAAACCCGCAACGGAGTTTGATGATGGATTTCGCTTTGAGTGAGCGCGGACAGGAGTGGCTGCTCCGGGTCCAGAATTTTTTGGGGGAGCATGTCTATCCCAACGAGGCTGTCTACGAAGAACAGCTGGGTGACGACACCAATGATCCGTGGCGCGTTCCGCCGCTGATGCTGGAACTGCAGCAAAAGGCCCGCGATGCCGGCCTTTGGAACATGCATATGCACGATACGCGCCACGGGCCGGGCCTGAGCAACCTCGACTATGCGCCGATCGCAGAGGCGCTGGGCCGGGTCCACTGGGCGTCGGAAGTGTTCAACTGCAACGCGCCAGACAGCGGCAATATGGACGTGCTCTCCCTCTATGGCAGTCCCGATCAGCAGGAAAAATGGCTAAAGCCCATGCTGGCGGGCGAGATCAAGTCAAGTTTCGCCATGACTGAGCCGGCGGTTGCCTCTTCCGATGCGACGAATGTGGAGACCCGGATCGAGCGCGACGGTGACCATTATGTCATCAACGGTCGCAAATGGTGGATCACCAACGCCTATAATCCGCGCACCAAGATCTTCATCGTCATGGGCAAGACAGATCCCACCGCGCCCCGTCATCTGCAACAGACGCAAATACTTGTCGAGCCAACCACCCCCGGCGTGACGCTCGTCCGGTCGCTGCCCATCTTTGGCTATCACGACCGTCCGCACGGTCACGCCGAAATCCTTTTTGAAAATGTCCGTGTCCCGGCGGAAAATGTGATCTTGGGCGAGGGACGCGGGTTCGAGATCGCACAGGGACGGCTGGGGCCGGGTCGCATTCACCATGCCATGCGCATCATCGGCGTGTCCGAACGCCTGCTGGAAAAATTATGTTTGCGCCTCACCTCGCGCGTCGCCTTCGGCAAGCGCCTGTCGGACGAAAGCGTGTGGAAGGAGCGGATCGCCCGCGCCCGCATCAATATCGAAATGAGCCGCCTGCTCGTTTACAAGACCGCTTGGCTGATGGACACGGTCGGCGTGCAGCAGGCCAGGAACGAGATTTCCCAGATCAAGGTGATCGTGCCTGAACTCGCGCAACATTTGTGCGACGTCGTCCAGCAGGCTCATGGCGCGGCGGGCATGTGCGACGATTTCGGCCTGGCTTATACCTTCGCGCGACTGCGCGTCATGCGTATCGGCGATGGCCCCGACGAGGTGCACAACCGCGTCATCGCGCGTAACGAACTGGCAAAATACAAGACCGCCAAACCCAGCGAGGTAGCATATCATGGCTAACCGGCAGGAACTGCTCACCGGAACCGAAGTGCCGCCCGAACATCTGGCGCTCGATCGGCTGAAGCTTGCTGCTTACCTCGCGCCGCGCGTGGATGGGCTGGGTGGCGATTTTGCGATCGAGAAATTCAAGGGCGGTCAGTCGAATCCGACCTACAAGCTGGTGGGGCAGGACAAAAGCTATGTCCTGCGTCGCAAGCCGCCCGGCCAGCTATTGGCATCGGCGCACGCGATCGGCCGTGAATATCAGGTCACAAAGGCGCTGGCCGACGCGGGCTTTCCCGTCCCCCGCCCTGCGCTCTATTGCGAGGATGAGTCCGTCATCGGTTCGGCCTTCTACATTACCGAATTTATCGACGGACGCGTATTCTGGAACGCTGATTTGCCAGGCGTGGCGAAAGCGGATCGCACCGCCATCTACGATTCGATGAACGCCTATATCGCCGACCTTCACGCGCTCGACTATAAGGCGCTCGGCCTTGAGACGTTCGGCAAGACAACCGGGTTTACCGCCCGCAACCTCAAACGCTGGTGCACCATATACGAGCAGTCCAAACTGGTCGAGGTGCCGGACATAGACTGGCTGATGCAGGCGCTGCACGATCGCCTTCCCGAGCAGGAGCCGACTACGATCCTGCATGGCGACTTCGGCCTGTATAACGCCATGGTGCACCCGACCGAACCGAAGATCTTGTCGGCGCTGGATTGGGAAATGTCGACGCTCGGCAATCCCTATATAGACTTGGCGCACAACAGCCGCGCCTGGTGGGAACCGCTCGGCTTTGCCGAAGGTAGCGCGACGTCGCTTGTGGGAAAAGATCTCGATGCTTTGGGCATCCCTACGCTGGACGCCTATATCGAAAGCTATTGTCGACGCGTCGGTATCGCCGCGATCCCGCATCTCAGCTTCTATCTGGCGTTCGTGCAATTCCGTTATGCCGTGATGATTCAGGGCATATTGAAACGCGCCAGCACGGGCACGAGCATAAATCAGCGCGTCAGCCACACGCAGGATCGAGTCGCCACGATTGCCGCACTCGCCCGCAAAACCCTCACTGAATCGCTATAGGTCCGGTCATGAAACAATATTTCGATTTCAGCGGCAAGGTCGCGCTGGTGACCGGCGGAAGCCGCGGTCTGGGGGCGGCGATATCGCGCGCCTTTGCCGAACAGGGTGCCGACGTGATCATCGCCAGCCGCAACGCAGAAAATTGCGAACAACTGGCAGCTGAAATTGCAGCCGAGTTCGGCGTCCGCGCCCTTGGCATCGGCGCGCATCTGGGCCGGTGGGACGATATCGACCGGCTGGCCGAGACCGCCTATGCCCATTTCGGCAAGATAGACATATTGGTCAACAATGCCGGTATGTCGCCGCTTTCCGATGGGTCGATCGGGACCCCCGAAGCCTTGTTCGACAAGGTAGTCGGCGTCAATTTCAAGGGACCATTTCGCATGACAGCGCTCGTCGCAAGCCGGATGGTGGAAGGCGATGGTGGCAGCATCATCAATATTTCCTCGATCGGGTCGATACGGCCTCAACCCGAATATGCGCCCTATTCCGGCGCCAAGGCCGCTTTGAACGCCATCACGACCGCGCACGCATTTGAATATGCGCCCAAGGTCCGGGTCAACGCGATCCTGCCGGGCAGCTTCCGCACCGACATTGCCAAGGCCTGGTCGCCCGACAAGGAAAAGAACATCAAGTCGGCGATCAAACGCTATGGCGAACCTGAGGAAATCATATCGACGGTACTCTACCTCGCGTCCGATCATTCAAGCTTCACGACCGGCGCGCTCATTCAGGTCGACGGGGGCCGCCCCTGAGCTGATCGGAGGCTGACCTGACCGAAGGCAGAGGCGCATGGCCGCGCGTCATGATCCTCTGCCGGTCACCTATCGGTCTCTGGCCTGGATGTCCGCTTCCGCGCGCGCCTTTGCCATCTCCAGATAGGCCATGACCTTTTCCCGCGGTACGGAAGGTCGGCATATCGACAGGCCTCCATCCACTGCCAGATGGGTGCCGGTCACAAAGGCGGATTCATCGGACCCCAGATAGGTCGATGCGTAAGCGATATCGACCGGCTTGCCCGCCCTTGGCAGTGGCTGGGATCCCGACGCCATTTCGTCCAGATAGGCTGGCATCAGATCCGCGACATCCTTGCTGGCACCGATCAACTGGCCCCACATAGGCGTGGCGTAAAATCCCGGAACGATAGCATTCACCCGTATATTGTCGGCGGCGAGTTCAAAAGCCGCCCAACGTGTCAGGTAGAGCACGGCCCCTTTGCACACGACATAGACCATGCTGGCGGCCGGCGAAAAATTTTCAGACGCCGCCGAAGCAAGCAGGACGATGGAGCCGCCGCCGCGCCTATTCATGGGACCTATGGCATGTTTGATGGCCAAGACATGGCTACGCAGCAAAGTCGATTGACCGTCATCCCAGGCTTCGCTCGTCAGGTCGACGATTTTCGCCTTATGATCCACCGACGCGGCTGCATGGACGAGGATGTCGAGACCGCCGAACCGCTCTTCGGCCATAGCCATCGTTGCGGCAATGGCATCCTCGCTGCGAATGTCGCACCGGCTGAACGCGACGGATCCCGGAGACTGCGCTTCCAGCATCGCACCCTTCTCAGCCTGGATGTCCGCGACGACAAGCTTTGCCCCCTCAGCCACGTACAGCTCGACGATTCCGCGCGCTATTCCTGATACGCCGCCCGTGATGACAGCCACTTTGCCAGATAGACGTCCCATCCCGCACTCCTTCCCCTATCGCATCTTCATAACAAGGCCGTTGTCACTTGGACCGCCAGCCACCATCTA
Organism: Sphingobium sp. FG58; assembly: GCF_057809055.1. Classification (NCBI taxonomy): domain Bacteria; kingdom Pseudomonadati; phylum Pseudomonadota; class Alphaproteobacteria; order Sphingomonadales; family Sphingobiaceae; genus Sphingobium; species Sphingobium sp. FG58. The sequence goes on from NZ_JBMDJF010000021.1 coordinate 36,277, forward strand.
CCCGCAGGGTGGTTCCCGTAATGAAACTGGCCGCGTCAGACGCAAGGAAGAGGACCGGCCCGGCGATCTCCTCCGGTTCTGCGAACCGCCCCATCGGGGTTACGGACCGCACGAAATCGTCAACCTCCGAGGCACCACCCATCACATCGAAGATGTTGGTCCGAACGCCGCCCGGTGCCACCGCATTGACGCGAATGCCGCGCTGTGCGACTTCGCAGGCGAGCTGGTTGACCAGTCCGGCCACCCCATATTTCGATGCGGTATAGGCAACGCCCCCCGCCAGGCCGCCCATGCTGGCGACTGAGGACGTCAGGACAATATTGCCCCGAGTCCGGGCAAGATGGGGGATGGCCGCGCGCGCGCCGAAGAAGCTGCCCGACAGATTGACCTCGATATTGCGGTGCCACAAGCTGTCGGACATTTCGTCGCAGGCTGTACCCGCATCGATGACGGCGGCGTTCCCGAAATAGACGTCGAGCCGACCGAACAAGGATATCGCCTGGTCGATCATGGTATCGACTTCCGCCCGGACACTCACATCAACTTGCCAGGCCTCCGCTGTCGCCCCCGATGCACGGATGAGATCGACCGTCTCCTGCGCTTTATCCCCGACGATGTCGGCAACCAGGACCGCAGCGCCCTCGCGGGCGAAGGCCGATGCTGTGGCCCGTCCGATGCCCGATCCCGCGCCGGTGACAATGACGACCTTATCGATGAAACGACGATCCGGCATGGCTTGGCACTCCTTCAAAATGGCCACTGATATGGTCTGCTTGCGTCTCAACGCTGGCTAGCGCGCCAGAGGGATGCCACACTACAACTGGCTGCTTGAGGGCATAGCGTCGATGGAACGCCAGACCATAGCTAAGGCGATAGGTGCACCTATCTTGGCCAAACCTGCGATCTCAAATCCTCTCGCATTTATTTTAGTATACGGTATCTATCGACTACACTTTGCTCATCGGGTTCGCAAGGTCGGGATGGGCAGCGTGGGGAGATGAGGCATGTTGCAGGCAGCCAACATTTCGGACCGCACCCGCCAGCTTGCTCGCTCCGGGCGCGCGACATTCATCGACATAAATCAGTATATAGTGCCTAATGATTTGAAGTTGCCTCTGTCACCATGTATGAGATGGAATATGGCCCCGCCGCGATGCCTTTGCCCTGACCGAACGGATAAGCTGGGCGGTCGTGGGATCGGATTCGCCCGCCTGGGCGATGGAACATGCATTGGCGACGATCTCTCGTCCGGTTGCGCGCGCGTTATGATGGTGAAGGAATAAATATGAACGCATATATAGTTTCAGCCGTGCGAACCGCAGGTGGCAGGCGTAATGGGCGCTTGTCGGGGCGTCATCCTGTCGAACTGGCAGCAGAGGTCCTGAACGCCGCCGTTGAACAGGCCGGCGTTCCTCCCGAAGCAATTGAGGACGTCATATTGGGGTGCGTCACACAATATGGCGAGCAGTCGCGGCAGATCGCGCGCTTTGCCGTACTGGCGTCCAACCTCCCCCAGTCCGTGCCTTCGATCACCATCGATCGACAATGCGGATCATCGCAACAAGCGATGCAGTTCGCGGCGCAAGCGATCATGTCCGGCACGCAGGATATCGTGATCGCAGCAGGCGTCGAGAGCATGAGCCGTGTCCCTCTCGGCTCAGCGACCAACAGCGCGCAGGGGGCTACTCCCATGGTGCAGTCGATCCGCGATCGCTTTTCAGTCAATGATTTCAGCCAATTCGCAGGCGCGGAAATGATCGCGAAAAAATGGGGCTTCACGCGAGAGGATCTCGATACGTTCGGCCTTGAAAGCCATCGCCGGGCGATGGCCGCGACCAATTCCGGCGCGTTCGATGCTGAAATTGTACCTATCGCGATCACGCTCGCGGATGGGACAACAGACTTGCACTTCAAAGACGAAGGCATCCGCTGGGATGTGTCTGCGGAAGGTATGTCGAGCGTCAAGTCCGTAGTCGACGGCGGCCTTATAACGGCGGCCACATCGTCCCAGATCACTGATGGCGCCGCCGCTGTCGTCATCGTGTCGGAAAAGGCTCTGAAGGAATATGGGCTGACCCCTATTGCGCGGATCGCCAGTTTCATCGTGACCGCAGGAGACCCGGTCATCATGCTGGAAGAACCCCTCTATGCAACGGATAAGGCGCTAAAACGCGCAGGCATGGCAATCAGCGATATCGATCTATTCGAAGTGAACGAGGCGTTCGCGCCCGTGCCGCTTGCTTGGCTGAAGCATACCGGCGTCGACCCTCTGAAAATGAACGTCAATGGCGGCGCGATTGCGCTGGGGCATCCGGTTGGGGCGTCAGGCGCAAAATTGATGGCAACGCTGGTACATGGTCTTCGGGCAAAGGGCCTTAAATATGGGCTTCAGACCATGTGCGAAGGCGGCGGGCAAGCTAACGTAACGATTGTGGAGGCGCTGTAGCCTATGATTGCTGGCTTCACCAAATATAAGAACCCGCAGACGAGGCGAGTGATCGATCCGGCAGTTTCTCGGTCAGCTTATGAGACCTGTGCGCGGGTGGGCGTAGAGCTATGAAATCGCGCAGATATTCGATGGGTTATCGATCCGTCCTGCGCTTTGCGGTCGGAGGCGATATCATGCTGGAACGGAGAGAATATTCATCGTGTGCTTGAGGTTGTAGGCAATGGCGGTGAGGTGGACTTGGACGGCGGCTTTGGCGAGACCTCGCCATCGCATTCGGCGCAGGCCGTAGCATCGCTTCCATGTACCGAAGATCTTCTCGATGCGGGCGCGGACGCGATGGATCGGTTGATTCCATTCATGGAGCTTGCGGAGCGTTTCAGCTTCGTCGCGACCCCACATGCCGGTGGCGACGATCCGGGGAATGCCGCCCTTTGCCAGCACGGCATCACAAAAGTGAATGCCGCGATAGGCGCTGTCGGCAAACACCTCGCCAGGATTGTCGGGCAAGGCACCGGAACCTGCCTTGCCGTCATTGATATTGGCTGAGGTGACGGAGACTTCCTCAACCAACGCGGTATCGGCATCGGCGCCCACGTGAGCCTTAAAGCCGTGAACAGCCCGTTTTCTTTTGTGCTTTACCCAGCGCGCATCATCATCGTCTTCACTGGCCGAGGCGATGATGGTGGCATCGACCAGTGTCCCGGTCTTGACCGTCACCGCCTTGGCCTTGAGCTGCATGGTCACTGTTTCAAACAGCGATCGGTCAAGTTGGTGCGCGACCAGCAGTCGACGGAATCTGACAAACGCGGTACGCTCTGGCGTCGCCTCATTCACGGAAAACCCGCAGAAGCGGCGAAAAGAGGCCCGGTCGTCCAGGGCCTCAGCCAGCTTCACATCGGACAGATCATACCAGATCGACAACAGGAGCGCTCTGAACATTGCCAGGGGCGGCCAAGCGGGCTCACCTTTGGAGGCCGGATAAAGCGGATCGAGAAGAACCGCGACCGCGTGCCAATCAATCAGCGATACAAGCGCGTCCAGCGATGACGTCGTGCGCTCGGACCCTGAAAACCCAAATCGCTCCTGACCAATCGAACGCTGCGCCACGGCCACTCTCCTCCCTGGAAAGCCCATAGAATCAGCAATTAACGCGCCTGTCTACGCCCACCCGCGCACAGGTCTCCTAATACCAACGTGCGATGATTGTGACTCATCCCCCCTCCCCGGCGGGCAGGGTTGGTTGGAGTGACTCCCGTCAAGGGGAGGGGGAGCGTGGCGAAGCCGAGCGCCCACGCTGGCGGTAGCACACCCCAACCCAACCTCCCCCATAAGGGGGAAGAGTGTTAGGGGTCACGATCATTGCAACTTGGTATTATAGTGTTTGCCCTCATGTCGGCCGATGATCCGATTGCGCCGCGATTTCGACAAGCGCCAAGGATATGGCCTCTGCTAATCGAGGTTGACCGACGAACCATGCATGGTAGGGTATTGGTTTTAGCAACTAAACCACTAAAGGGAACGCAATTTTGGGCGAAGAATCTACTCCCGACCGTATCCTGTCCACCGCGCTCAGGCTTTTCAATAGCAGTGGCGTGGATCGCGTTCCCATATATAAAATTGCGTCCAGCCTGAGTATCAGCCCGGGTAATTTGACCTATCACTTTGCAAAAAAGCAGGACATCATTTATGCATTGATAGATCGGCTTGAGCAGGATGCTGCCGACGTATTGGCAAGTCCGCGCAATCCTGGAGCCAAGCAACTCGCTGAATATATAGTCAATTTATTCAGCCTGATGTGGCGTTATCATTTCTTCTTCGAGTCACTGACCTATTTTACTGCCACAGATCCACATCTGGCAGAAAGCTATCATCGAATAATGACAACTGCGATCAAGGGATCGATTCATAGAATAGAGCAGGCGATCATTTGCGGAGACATTGCACCGCTTGTGGCTCCCAACAGTCCTCAAATTCTGGGAGAAAATATGTGGGCAGTCTGGGTGAACCGCCTTGGCGCAGCGCGATCAGGTACTGACGCGGATAGTGACGGGCTGGATGCGATATATGATTGTTGCATCCATCACATTAGCCTGATCCAACCCTACGCAAGTACAACCTATGTTGTGCGGCTACACAATGCCGTCAGAAACCTCTTAAATGTTGAGGAACCGTCAAAATCTTTAGTAGGGTGAAAAGCTGCTCACTTACGTATTGAACTCGTCAGAAATTAGATATTTTCATAGCATGCCATTTTCTATCTACGCAGCGTAGAAGGTTGAACAAAATTAGTTAGATCATCAAATTGTCGACGGATTTTATATTCGCAGCGATTGTTCCAAGGGCTTTCGTCATAGATTTTACTTGGATATGTTTGATTTTATCGTGAAGCCTCATCAACGCCCTGATCTGGATGGCATCGATAATAGTCCACCATTTCAGCAATCGCGGCTCGTACGGTATAATCCGGGTGGAAACCGATTTCGCGAATCGCTCGCGCGCCATCGATATTAGGCGGAAAGGCGGATCCGGGAGGTGCCTTCATATCGCGGCTGATATCACAATCGGGCGCAAGGTCTCGAATGATCGCGATAATCTCGTCTTCAGTGAAAGACCGTTCTGTTGGTGTGTTGAACAGCCAGTGTTCTGACGGCGGCGCGAGCGTCGCATCCACGCAGAATTTAGCCTGATCCTTGTTGTAGATCATTTGGATGCCCGTTTTGGCCCATGAAGGGAAAACGGAGGGGCGCCCGACAGCAGCATTGTAAATGATCCGGTTGTAATTGGCACCCCAACTGCCGGTCAATTTGCCAAGACCGAAGGCAAAGGCGACACGAACGCAGGTGGCATCAAGACCTTTCTCACGATAAATGGCGGTCATGAGTTCGCTGTAATATTTGCTTGTACCATATGTCGTGGTCGGGGCGATCCGGTAATTTTCATCGACAGGCCTGCCATCATAGTCAGGCAGTGTCCCGACAGCTGCGATTGAACTGCTCCAGCATACGCGCTTCACCCCTTGCGCGAGTGCCACCTCAAAGATGTTTGCTGTACCCCGGCAATTCACGTCGAGCGCTCTAATAGGAAAATTGACCGACTCAGGTCCAAGATAACCGGCGAGATGGAGGATATGGGTTATTCCCCTGTCTTTGACGATATCCGTCAACAGATCGACATCCAAGATGTCACCGGCCACGACATCCGCGTCTGGCACGATCGCGGTCAACATCGGCGCTTCGTCATTTCGATCGAGAACGGTGACGTCGTGCCCGCGCCGCGTAAATTCGGCAACCGCATACATGCCAATATTTCCGGTGCCGCCGGTAACCAAGATTTGTCCCATTCCGTCCACCTATGCTGGCTGTTCCCAGGAGTTCTCCATCGGATTGCGCCAAGGTAAACCGTCGGACAGGGTTGGGCACCGAGCTACAACCGCTGCCCCTGCTCACTACCGCGGGTCGAATGACATCCAGAGTTTTTGTAATCCATAAGGCGTGTATCCTTCAAGCGGGACACAACTGTCACCGCCCCGGCTGAACCGGAAATTTTTCATCCGTTGCGTCAGGGCCTGAAACGCCAGGCGCAACTCGCCCCGCGCAAGCTGATTACCGATGCACAGATGGATGCCCGCACCGAACGCCAGATGGCTATTGGCATTTTTCCGTTGGAGGTCGACATCCGCCGGACAGCCGAACTGTGCAGGGTCGCGGTTCGCCGCACCGAAACGCAATTCGACGATCGAGCCGGTAGGGATAGTGACGTTGTCAAATTGGACATCGGCCAAGGCCGTACGCCACAGACATTGCAGCGGCGTAGCGGTGCGCAGTGCTTCTTCGACCAGGGTCGCGATCTTCGCCGGGTCAGCGTGGATCGCGTCGGCAAGCTCTGGGCGCTCAATCAAAATGCGCATGCCCGAAGCAAGTGTTGTGGTCGTCGTCTCGTTACCAGCGACAAGAATCTGAAATACGATGCTGTGGAGTTCCTGATCGTTCAGTCGACGGCCGTCCGTGTCCATATTGACCAGCCGACTGATCAGCATATCGTCTGGTTCGGCGCGTACCCGTTCGATCTGGACCGCCATATATTGTTGCAGTTCGATCAGCACCTTCGCCAGTTCCAACTGGCGCTCGGGCGTCAGCGGACCTGTCGTTTCGACCGCCGCGTTTGACCAGTGCTTGAACATCACCCGGTCTTCGCGCCGGACTCCCAATTGATCGGCGATGACAAACATCGGCAAGGGAATGGCAAAATCTTCGAGAAAATCGATCTCGTCGCGATCCAAAATGCCATCGATCAGGTCGGCGATCATTGCGTTGATCGCAGGCTCCAGCCCTTTCACCTTGGCAGAGGTGAATACCTTGTCGACCAGAGAGCGGTAAGTGCGGTGCTCTGGCTGATCGTTGGACACGAGCGTATCCATCGGCAGCCAGCCGTCCTCCTCAAACATGGCATTCGCCTCCGGCGACCAGCGATCGCCAAGAAAGGGCGTCTTGTTACTGAGTATCGAAGGGCTCAACAACGCTTTGCGGACATCCTCATACCGAGTCAGGACATAATGCCCCGTCTTCGGATCATGGAACACCGGCTGCTCCTCTCGCAGCGTGTCGTAAAATGGAAATGGACACTTTTGAATTTCGGGGTCCGCGAAACTCTGTAGCGATGTCAGCGTCATAGCCTAAAACTCTCCTAACCATCGACATTTTCCGGGCTTCATTGAGCCATGCCAGCGGAACCATGAAGCCAATTGCATCCAACTCGCCGCACGAGTCAATAAATAGTTTGAGCGATCACTCTCTTTTTTGCTATCAAGGCGCAATGTGATAGGCCCGCATGAGCTTTAGCCTTCAGTTCGCTGGGCGATGCATTATGAGGTGGCAATGGCAGGACCAACGGCAGTAATGTTGCGGCGAGAAGAACGGCTTAAGCGTCGGCAGACGCAGATTCTGGATGCAGCGCGCGCATGCGTTCGAGCGGACGGGTTTCATGCGGCAAGCATGAGCCAAATATGTGCCGAAGCATCGATGAGTGTCGGCCACGTCTATAAATATTTCGCTACCAAGGAAGCGATCATGATCGCGCTGGTCGAGCGAGATTTTGAGGACTTCATGGCGCACGTGACGAGACTGCGCAGCGCCGGAAAGCCAGACATCGAACTGGTAATCAATGAGTTTTTGAACGATATCCTGTGGTTTCTTGATTATGATCGCGCTGCCCTCGCTTTGGAAACATTAGCGGAGTCGGCGCGCAATCCCAAATTTGCAGCCCTCGTGGCTCGCGTTGATCGCCTGTTTCGCGATGAGTTCCGAAAGATCGTTGGCCCTCTGCTGGACGGTTTCACGGCGGTTGAAATCGACATTCGTATCGACATGCTCTTGGTCATTACGCGCGCTTTCGCCATCCATATAGGCACACATCCGTCCAGCGATCCGCATTTCATGGCTGGTTGCGAACTCGTACTGCGCGGTATCCTCTCGCCAAAGCAATAGGCGTTAATCCACCGTGCCAGAGCCACGCTTGGCGTGATGTATCCGGATAAAAGCGTGAGCGCGAAGCTCCAGCAGATTCGCCAGTCGCTCCCGCCTCCCCTTGCCTAGTATTTAGTATTTGTGTACCATGCATACTCTATAAACGCGCACGGCAGGTTATCGTTGGTCGAACATAGCGCCAATATCGAATTATTTTTCGCGCTCTTGCCGGGCGGCGAACAGCATAGCGCTCATGCACAAGCCCTGTCTAGAACCGCGATGCCTTACATTCCCGCGATGTCTCGTGATGCCAGAGCTTTTAAGGGGTACGCCTCTTTCCGTGGGATCGATCGGCGTTCGCCTCGACATGGATACCGGCACGATTAGGCCACTGCTGAAGCGCCTGGCGGCTGCGGGGTTGGTGACGCGGACCCGTGATCGGGCAGACGAACGTCGCGTGCTCGTGGATGTGGCGCCGCAAGGCCGCGCCTTGGAAGTTGAAGCCCGTAGTGTCCCTGGCAAAATAAAGGCGGCATGTCAGCTTGTTGAGTCGGAACTAGAGAATCTCCGTAATATGCTGGAAAGCGTTGCATTTCCGGCGATCTGAGCAAGCACAATATTATTTGATCAACAGCGGCGAAGTTCGCACAGGAAAGGATTACTGGAATGGCGGGCAATCTTGCAGGGCGCTCCATATTGATCACCGGCGGCGCAAGCGGTATTGGTCGCGCCGTAGCTTTGCGTAGCGCAGAGGCGGGCGCATCCATTACGGTTACCGACGTTAATGTCGAGGCTGGCACGAAAGTGTCGGACGAGATCATCGGGAATGGCGGAAAGGCGCAGTTCGTCAGGCTGGATGTCTCCGATGAAGCGCAACATCATGCAGCAGTGGCAGCAGCGGTGAAGGCGTTCGGCAAGCTCGATGGGTCCTGCAATGCCGCAGGAAAACCGTTCCAGGGCAGACCGATGCATGAGATCGACCCAGACTTTTGGGAAAGCGTTTATGCGCTCAACCTTCGCAGCGTTTTCTTCGCGACGCGAGCGCAGGTGCCCGCGATGCTGGAGGCGGGCAAGGGATCGATCGTCAATATCGCATCAACGGGAGGTATAGCCGCTTTCCCTGGCGGCGCGGATTACTGCACCGCAAAGGGCGGTGTCGTGGCGGCCTCCCGGGCGGCGGCGATCGACTATGCCAAGCTGGGCATCCGCGTAAACTCGGTGCTTCCCGGAGCCACCCGGACGCCCATGATGCAGGGGCAGATCGACGCGTTCGACGGACTGGAGGACATGATGATGGCTGCCAACCCCATGGGCCGCCTCGCTGAACCAGACGAGATCGCCTACGCCGTTCGCTGGCTGCTGTCAGACGAGGCAAGCTTCGTGACTGGTACAATGATGATCGTGGACGGCGGCCTCACCGCAGCCTGACATCAACATGGGCGATGGAACTTCACAGGAGTTTCCAAGGCACAGTCCGGGCGCCAATTCAAACGGACAACCAGAGATCCGACGAGTACGTCGGACCGATAAAATAAGGAGGGGACTAAAATGACGACAATATCCAAATCCGCGCTTTTGAGCGGCGCCTCTATGGCTCTTGTCGGTCTGGCGATTGCCGCGCCTGCCCAGGGCCAACAGACGCCCGCCGATCCGATGCAAGCGCAGCCGACCAATAGTGCTGCGCCTGCCGGGCAGGTAGGCGAAATCGTGGTGACCGCACAGCGTCGGTCCCAGCGGTTGCAGGATGTTCCGATCGCGATCACGGCCATTTCGCCCCAAAGCGCAACGCAGCTCGGCCTGCGCAACCTTCGCGACATCCAGTTGGCGATGCCAGGCACTGACCTTGCAGCCGCAACCGGCTTCACGATGCTTTTCATCCGCGGCATTGGCGTTCCCTTCACCACGCCTGGCCTTGAACCGCCGGTCGCGATCTATCTCGACGGCGCATATCTGCCGCGTGCCGGCGGCCTCAATTCGCTTCTGGACATGGTAGATCCCGGCCAGATCGAAGTTCTGCGTGGGCCGCAGGGCACATTATACGGGCGCAACGCGACAGGGGGCGTACTTCTGCTCAACAGCGCGAACCCGACTGACAAATTCGAGGGCCGTGTGATGGCGGAATATGGCCGCTTCGATCACAGGCAGATCGACGGAATGCTGAATGTGCCGGTTTCCGACACCTTCAGCATTCGTGTCGCCGGTCGACTGAGGAAAGAGGACGGCTATATTACCAATTATGATGGTACGAAGCTGGGCCAGCAGAATAATTACACCTTGCGCGCGCGCGCAAGGTGGACGCCGACCGATGACCTTGAAATATATGGCGGAGTCGAGTGGCAAAGGAGCCGCGCGTTCGAGTTCATCGATCAACTCGGTAATGGCGCGCCGATATGCTATGTCTGCCAGACGACCGGTCAAACCAAATCCAGCTTCTATGAGGCCGGGGAAAACGCGCCTACGCCCTATTATAATCGACTTTTTAAAGCTGATCTTCGTGCGAAACTCAGCCTGGGCAGCGTCGACATCTCAAGCTTGACGACCTACTTCAATAATATCAGCGTCCAGCGAGCCGACAATGACTTCACGCAAGCGCCGGTCTTTTTCTTCAATGTGCTGAGAAATGGCGGAAAGGCCTTTGCGCAGGAATTTCAGCTGACATCCAATTTCGATGGGCCATTTTCGTTCATCTCCGGTGTCAATTATCTTCACGACAAGCCTCATCTGGACATCCAGCTGGACGGTTCGGCCTATGATTTTTCCGTTGCTGCAACGGGCTCTTACCCGGCGAGCTTCAACAGCCTGACGACAGATTCCATCTCCGCTTTCCTCGAAGGAACGTATGAGATTACGGATCAGATCAAGGTGATTGCTGGTGGGCGCTACACCCATGACAAGCGGCGGATATCCGTAACCAACGGCCCGGGCTTCCAGTTGTTCGGCGCGCCAGCGGCCTACACCAGGTCAGCCTCGTTCGAGGCCTTCACGCCGCGCTTCGTCCTTGCCTGGGACAACGGCCCCGTGAACATATATTACAGCTATACGCGCGCCTTCAAGGCAGGCGGATTTTCCTCCGCCGCGCCGTTTCCCGGAGCGCCCGTCGACCCGGAAAAAATGTTCAATCACGAAGTCGGCGTAAAAACATCGTCATTCGGTGGCAGGCTGCGGACCGCGCTGTCGGCCTTCTATTATAAGAATAAGGGGCTACAGACGCAGATCCTTGATGCCACCGGATCCGGGACCGTCACCCAGAATGCAGGTGCGACCGAAGGCTATGGCGTAGAGTTCGAAATCAACGGCGATCCAGTACGCGGTGTACAGCTCGGCGCGTCGTTCGGCTATCTCCATGCCGACTATCTCCGCTACCCGAATGCCTCGCAGGTGTGTTTCGATCCAACCGGCACCTCCAATCCTACGGCACCAGGCGCAACATTATATCCTTGCTCGATGGACCTGTCGGGAACACGAGTGCCGCACGCACCGAGGGTAACTGCGTCGCTGAACGCCCGCTACAGCTTCGACATTGGGGGCTGGGAAGCCAGTCTTTCCGGCATTGCCCAATATCGCTCGCGCTTCCTGTTCTGGCCAGGCGCTGGTGGGCAACTGGGCCATGATCAGCAGAAGGGATACACCGTCGCCAACATCTCTGGCTATGTAAGCCCCCCGGGCACGGGCATCCGGCTTGGGCTATATGCCGATAATGTATTCGGCACGAAATATACGCTCATCAGGACGACAAGCCAGCCCTATGGAACATATTTCAGCGCGGCTAAGCCTGTCACATATGGAATGCGCGTAGAATATAATTTCTAAAGAGCGGGTGTCCGACTGTCAGCAAAGTGGCTGACAGAGTTGGGACAAGATCGGCGGGCCCTGCCCGCCGATCTTGTCCGACTCTCAGATCAGATGTTCCATACCCATGGCGGTGAGGACGCCGTTCTGGATGGGCGCAACGGCTTCATTTATCGCGGCAACGCCGAAATCCAGGCCGTCTGGCATGACGACCGTGCGCAGCGGGCGCCGCTCAGTCGCTTCGACCAAATGTGCGATCGCATCGGCAACGAGTTGCGGGCGTGGCGGATTGGCGGGATCGTGCGACTGGTCGGAACCGGCCTTGATCTGGCCAGGGATCGCCGCGACGTCACCATAGGATGCGAGCACGCCCGTGTCCGACGGCTCAGGGCTGGACGAAATGAGATTGCTGGGGAACGGACCCGGCTCCACGATGACTGAATCGATCCCGAACGGGGACAATTCGTAGCGATAGGTTTCGGCCAGCGCTTCGAGAGCAAACTTGCTTGCTGAATAGATGCCAAAAAAAGGGATGGTAAACCGCCCCATCAACGACGTGACCTGAATCAGAAGTCCGCTGCCAGCGGCGCGCATATGCGGCAACACGGCACGATCGGTACGGATGGCACCAAAGAAATTGACCGCGAACAGCCGTTCGACGTCGGCCATCGTATAGGCTTCGGTCACCCCGATCGGCATCAGCCCGGCATTGTTGACCAGCGCATCGATCTTGCCATGCTGCGCGATGATGCTGTCGATCGCCGACTGGACCGATGCGTCCTCGGTGACATCCATCTCAAGCACCTGCAGCGGATTGCCTTCCGCCTTTGCGGCCCCGATCAGTTCGTCGCGGATCTGGCTGTTGCGCCCATCAACGTCGCGCATGGTCGCGATGACGCTATGTCCACGCCGGGCCAGTTCCAGCACGGTGAGTTTCCCAAACCCGCTGCTTGCGCCGGTCACGACAATTATTTTCTTGCTCATTCCATATCCCATCGACTCGTTTGTAGGTGACGTAGACATAGACAGACCTGTCTATCTATGCAAATATAAAATCGACAAGGCGCTCTGGTCATGCTTCGACATCGTTCAGGGCCAGGTGGAAAATGGAGCCGTGGCATGCAGGAAACGATCAATCTCGACGATCAGGCTTTCGCCGCACTCCCTCCGCGAGAGCGCATCCTGAGAACCGCGTCGGATTTATTCTACCGGTTCAGCGTCCATACCGTCGGCATTGATCGGATCATCGCCGAAAGCGGCGTTGCCAAGATGACCTTCTACAAGCACTTCCCCTCCAAGTCCCGATTGGTGGCGGATTATCTCCGGCACAAAAACATTGTCTGGCTAGAAATGCTCGCGAACGCGACCGACCGGCCCGAACTGAAACCGGTCGAGCGCGTCCTGGCGATCTTTGACGCACTTGGCGGATCGTTCCAAACGGCACCCTTTCGTGGATGCCCATTCGTAAGGGGCCTGGCGGAATTTGGCCCGGACGCCGACTCTCCAGAGGTGCAGGCGACGATCGCCGCCTATTTCCAAAGCCTACACGACTTGGTCGCTGACCTCATCGCGCCATTGGCGTTGAGTGAGCCGGATAAGACGGTGTTGCAGATATTGTCGCTCATTCAGGGGGCGATCGTCATGGCACAAACGACGTCCGACTCACAAATAGCGCAAGCCAACCGCGAGGCCGCCGCCGTGTTGCTCCGGGCCGGCGCGATTACGCAACGCCCGGAGAATATATGCTAAGGCTACGCTGTCGTTGTGTCAGACATGGTAATCCGGTTTTTCACGCTCGGGCGCTCCTGCATCTTGTCATACCACGTCACTAGCGTGTCGCACTCCGCGGGCACGGCCACGTCAAGCAAACCTGTAAAGATCAGGCCAGCGATAACGGCTATGTCGGCCATGGAAAATACATTTCCGGCAACGAATGGCTGATTGCGCAATATGGTGTTGAAGTAGCGCATGCCACGAAGAGCCTTGTCTCGCTGATACAGGCCCCACTCCTCGTTCTGATATAGTTCGACATCCGGACCAAGGCCGGGAGTGGCATGGTGGAAGTAGATGCTGATGGCATCGAGCATTTCCAGTTCGGCGCGCTTCGTCATCATGTGGATCAGGCCCTGCTCCAGGGGCGTCGTACCGGTCAGCGTGGGATGGCCGTCCAGAGTATCCAGATACTGGGTGATGGCCGTGCATTCGCCGATGAACGTGCCGTCGTCGAGTTCGAGCACCGGCAAGGTACCGGAATAATTTTTTGCCAGGAATTCTGGCGTCTTATGCTCGCCTTTGAGAAGATCGACCGGCACGAACTGGACCCGCGACTGCATGTTCTTCTCGGCCAGAGCGATGCGCACCCGCGCGGGATAAGGACCCATAGCCATATCGTGAATCTTCATGACAATTCGCCTACCTGCCAGTTGATAGATTCGGTATGGCTATCATGATCGCCACGTCAACGACTATCTGTTGATTGACAGACAACGGTGGAGGTCCGAGGACATTGAGATGAGTATGAACACCAGGGAGGCGATCCTGAATGCAGCCACGCGATCGGCGCAGGCACACGGCTATGGCGGACTGAATTTTCGCGATCTTGCAAAGGAGGTTGGGATCAAGGCGGCAAGCATCCACTATTATTTCCCCAGCAAGGCCGAACTCGGTGCCGCGGTGGCAAGCCGCTATCGGGAGAATGCGGCAACTGCCCTTGAAGCGCTGTCCGACGAAACGCCGGACCCGATAGCTTGTCTGCACTGCTATCCCGACACTTTCCGAACGGCGCTTGAGAACGACAACCGCATGTGTCTCGGCAGTTTCATGGCGGTCGAATATGATGATTTGCCCGACGCTGTGGCAAAGGAGGTGCAAGCCTTTGCCGACGTCAATATCGCGTGGATCGGGCGCCAACTTTCTGCGGCTTCCCTTATTGCCGCCGAGGACTGTGAGCGGAGGGCGCGGGCTATATTTGCCGCTATTTGTGGTGCGCAGCTCTTGGCGAGAAGCCGTTCAGATATCTCGATTTACGATTCGGCAATCGGAAGCTATCGCGAGGCGGGACTCTTGCCTGGCTAGATGGCGGCGGGCGTCTTCGTCTGCAACAGCGACACGCTGATTGATGCCCTGACCGCCTAAGGTAGCAATGAGAAAATTTTCGCCGGCGTCGAGGAATTCGCTTGTACCGAAGCCGACCGTGTCATGCATAATGTTGTGCGTGAGGAAGAAACCCAGCGTTTCGATCGAGATGCTCCCGTCATCATCTGCGGCTGGCAGGGCATCGATGACCTAGCTGCAATCCTTCCAGGGACGTAGCATATCGCCTGGCTTTGGATATCTTGGCGGCGTGCGGCGGCGGCCATGCGGCCGCCGCCTTTCCCGATCATGTAACGGCGCTTTGATCTGCCCCCCGCTGAGTGGCCCAGAGACTGTGATAGTCTGGACCACGAAAGG
>NZ_JBMDJF010000022.1:0-51175 GCF_057809055.1 Sphingobium sp. FG58
GAACAATACTACGCTACGTCACCCCAAGCGACCCTCCCGCGGAGCGGGTTCGTGCTCTGAGCGCGAGGCGACACCGCGAGAACCGCAGCTATTCCCGCATCCCGGCTCCGAGCAGGACATTCACCAACGGCCAATCATGCGTGAGTAAAAGTGTCTGGACACATCCAATATCGTCCGTCATGATGCTATCAAGCTGGTGATTTTACGATTAGCAGAGGCACCTGTGGGAACTGGTGTGGTAAAGCCTCAGGTAACGTGCAAGAAAAGTTTGGATTTCCGCCGTTTTTATTCACGGTTATTAATCCCTGCCGCTCCGCCACTTCGGAACAATGCTGCCCCCCAGCCGCCGCGCCTACGCCGTTAGCGGCGAGCAGCCGCAACAGGTTGCTCTTGGTGTCCATGATTCGGACCTCGCCCTGATCGACCTCCACCCGCTGCGCCAGCGCACGCAAATGATCGCGGCGATAGCCGCCGCCTTCCAACCGGATGCGCTGGCGGGCGGTTCGGGCAAAGCTGCGCAGCATCATGGGCGTGATCGCCTGCTGGGTTGAGCTTTGCAGTAGGGCCGACGCGCGCTCGGCATCAGCCCGCGCCTGATCGCGGGTGGCTTTCAACCCGTCGATACGATCTTTGAGCGCTGGGTCATCGAGATCGGCGACCCCGCTCTCGATCGCGTCATAGAGCCTCTTCAGGCGTAACTCTGTCTCGGCGGAGCGCTAGTTCAGTTCGGCGATATGCTCGCGGCGCCGGTCGGATCGTTCCTGCCGGCGATCGAGGACAGCCGACAGGACTTCCTCCAGCCGATCGGGATCAAGCAGGCGCTCCTCCAGATGAGCCGCGACAAGATCGTCGAGCTTCTCCATCGGCACGGTCATGCCTTCGCAGGCGGTCGGCCCCTGCCGCGCCTTGGTCGAACAGGTATAGTAGCGATAGCGCCCGCCCTTGCCGGTGCGGATGGCCATCGCGCCGCCGCATTTGGCGCAATGGATGAGGCCGGTCAGCAGCGTCGGGCCGCCGACGACCTGCGGGTGCTCCACCTTGGGGCTGCGCGCCTTCAAATGCGCCTGCACCGCGTCGAACGTCGCTTGGTCGATGATCGGCGGCACCTCGACGGGGATCACCTCTTGGGCGGGCTTCAGTTCCTTGCTTTTGCCGCGCTTGTTGAACTCATGCCGACCGACATAGGTTGGACGGCTCAGCAACCGGTGAACCGTGCCGATACCCCAGCGCCCGCCGTCTCGGGTGAAGATGCGGCGTTCGTTGAGATATTTCGTGATCGTCTTGACGCCCATCGGCCCGGACCTGCCATCGCCTTCCAGCGCGAGCCGGAACGCCAGCCGCACCGTGTCGGCGTGCAGCGGGTCGATCTCTAGCTTCTTCTTTGTCTTCGCGCCGCGCTGCTCGGCCGCGACCACACGATAGCCGATCGGTGGCAGCGATCCGTTCCAGAAGCCTTGTCGGGCATTTTCCTTCAAGGCGCGCAGGACGTGCTTGGCGTTTTCTTTCGACTGGTGACGAGCGGCATCATGAACCTGACGCCATGGGGCGGGCCGACCGCGCGTGCGGCGAGCGCCCTGAAACTAGATCCTGCGACCCTGTTCCTGCCGCTCTCCGTGTTGATGATGATCGCCTTCGCCATCGCCATGATCGTCAACTATCCAGGCGTCGCGCAGCAAAAGGAGCGGATTGCCGCCCATGCCGGCAATGTCCTGTCGGTCGTCTCGCTGATCTTCGCCGCCGGCATCTTCACTGGCATATTGGGCGGCACCGGCATGGTGGAGGCGATGAGCAAGGAAGTGGTGGGCTTCATACCTCCCGCGCTGGGACCATATATGGCGCCGATAACCGCTCTGCTCTCCATACCCTTCACCTTTTTCATCTCGAACGACGCCTTCTATTTCGGCATGTTGCCGATCCTGGCCGAAGCGGGCGCCCATTACGGAGTCGAGCCGATGGCGATCGCGCGCGCATCGCTGATGGGCCAGCCGGTCCATTTGCTCAGCCCGCTGGTGCCTTCCACCTATCTGCTCGTCAGCTTGGCCGGCATCGATCTGGCCGATCATCAGCGCTTCACCCTGTTGCCTGCAACGGCGGTATGCGTCGTCATGACGCTGGTGGGCATAATCGCGCTGGCCTTCCCCTTCATTGCCTGATCGCATGGGGACTGGCTGACCGGCATTGTCCGTCTCGCTGCCGCGCTGATCGCGGGTGCGGCGCTGTTCTGATGGCTGACGCAGACGATCGCCGGCCCTTTGCGCGATCAGGCCACTCTCTGTCCTGAACGGCGCGTTTCGGCAACGACGATGCGGTCACGCCCGGCTTCCTTGGCGCGAAGCAAGGCCGCATCTGCCGTTTTGACGAGCGTGTCGAACCGGCAATGGAGCGGCGCGCAAGCCATTCCGACCGAGACCGTAATCGGTCCGAGTTCGCGGCCGTCGTGCTGCATCTGCAACGCCTTGACGCGGGCGCGGATGTCTTCGGCGCGTTGGCAGGCTTGCTCGGCATCAAGTTCCGGCATCAGCAGCAAGAACTCCTCTCCGCCATAGCGGAAGGCAAGCCCGTGCTCGCGCGTGATGGTCAGCAGTATCTTGCCGAGCGCGCGGAGTACGGCGTCGCCGGCGTCGTGGCCGAACTGGTCGTTGAACCGCTTGAAATGGTCGACATCGAGCATCAGGCAGCTGATCGGCCGTCCGAGCCGATCCGCCTCGGCCAGTTGTACTTCAAGTACCATGTCGAGCTGGCGGCGGTTGGCGAGGCCCGTCAGCGGATCGGCCATCGCCATCTCGCGAAGCGCATCGCGCAAGCGCAGGTTTCCAAGGGCCAGGCCGATATTTTCCGCAAGCACCCTCAGATAGGTTTCGCCGATGTCGACCTTGGGTTCGGGAAGGTCGGCGCAGGGCTCCAGATAGAGCAGCCCAAGCGTGACGCGCTGGGCAATCAGCGGCAGGCAGATCGAGGCCAAGTCGGTGTTGCCCTGCGGATCGACATGGTCGCAGGGGATATCGATCAATTGTCCACGTGGCCGATGCAGATCGCCGCGCTGCAAGGCCCAGCAGGCCATCGGCGAAAACTCTGGCCGCGAATGAGTTGGTGCCAGCCACGCGCATCGTTCGACCATGATGTTGCGCGATTCATCGAGGCGATAGAGACGGCCGGCGAGTCCGGGCGCGATCTCTGGCATGAACCCCGATACGACCCGTTCGAGATCGTGCATAGTATCGCAGCCCTGCATCCGCTGGGTCATCCGCGACAGCAAGGCACGCATGGCTTGATCCTCGGCGCGTTCAGCTTCTAGCCGTTGCCGTTCGAGGCCATTCTCGCGAAATATGCGGATGGCCTGAGCCATGTCGCCAATCTCGTCGATCTGGTCGTAATCCGGCGCTTCGACGGCATAGTCCTGCCTGGCGAGCCGGCCGACGACGTCGCTCAACCGCACCACCGGGTGCAATACCCGCCGCTTGAAGATGAAGTAGAGGACGCACAGCGACAGGAAGCCGGTAAACCCCAGCACAATCTCCGAACTTGTCTTCCAGATCCGGGCGATCGTCGTCGCAGCCGCCACCTCTTCGTCGGTGCGCTGGTCGAGGCGATACTGGAAGCGCTCGATATTGCCAGCGACGCGGTCGAGCCCCCGTTCATATTCGGCGCCGAACAGGATTTCACGCGCACGGTCATCATCGCCACGCTGGCGAGCCGCGATCGCTTCGACCTGCTCGTCCTGGAGGCTATCGGCCCAACGCATCGCTTCGGTGAGCGCCGCCAATTCATCCGCCGATGCGCCGTTATCTTTCAGGTGACGAACGCGATTCTCCACCGAGCGCAGGGCTTCCACCTCGCGACGGTAGGCGGCAAGGTGGGACTTTTCGCCAGTGATCACGAAATCCCGCGCCTGATCACTCGATGCGGATACTTCGGCGGCGATTTTCGAGGTCGCTTGATCAAGCTGGTAGCGCTGCGCGACAGCCGCACGCTCCTTCTCCTGCGCGCCGGACGCCAGCAGCATCGTCGTTGCCGAGGCGAGCGTCAGCAGGACGGTTGCGCCATAGGCCCAGTTCGTGATCGTCGCTAATCGCATGTGGCGCAGGATAGGAGCCAGTCCGCTAGAATTCGTTAACATGGCGGGCCATGCCGACTGGCGGTGGCCCTCCTGCACTACCTCCCCAGTCCCGCGGCAAATGACACGCTCCGCCGACAGCTGACTTTAAGAAATTCAGCCATTCGATAGCAGTTTGCCGAAAGTCCTGGCCTGGTCGACTCCCGCCGGAATAGCTGAGGGTCTGGTAAGGGTCGATTTCCGTCAACTCGCCCCTCCAATCGCGCCCGGCGTCAGGATCAGGGTCAGGAGAATAAGGGCAATGCCGATATATCCCCAGGCGCCCATGCCCTGCCAGGCGATCTTCATGCTGCCGCTATCGGATCGCGACGATCTGGCCAGCCGCATCGCGTAGATCATCGTGCCGGTGACGGCCATTGCGGTGAGAAGAGCGCCGAACAGGAACCAGATGGCTTTCGTCCAAAGCCCCCCGAACGTACCGAAATGCAGCGGATCGGCCATTTCGGAAATACGCTGATGCGCGCTCAATGTACGTCCATCCAGCCGCGCCACGACCCGCGCCGTAGCCGGATCGACGACCACCGCGTTGGCGCGATCGCGCACCAGCCAGGCGGAGGACTGGCCCAGGAAGATGACGCCATTGTCGGGCGTGAAGCGGATTTCCCGAATATAGAGCGCAGGATCGGCGCGGCGTGCTACGGCGACCAACCGGTCCAGCGCAACGCCTGTGGGCATCGCACTGGCCACGACCTCCGGCAATTTGGGGACTTTGGCGTTCCCGCCCAACGTTTCCACCAGATACCACAGGCCCGTCAGCGTGATCAGCGCCACGAACCACAGGCTCCACAAGCCCATCAGGCGATGCAGGTCGCCGGTCATCCGCCGACCATCGCCGCCGCGCGGCATTCGAAAGAAGCCGCGCCACCATTTCTTGTAGGTGACGATGCCCGACACCAAAGATACCGCCAGCAGCAGGGCCAGCGAACAGACGATCGGTATGCCGATCTTCGTCGGCAGCATCAGGTGGCGATGGGCCTGCCGCAGGAAGCGGTGGACATTGGCCCAGCCGTGCCTGCCGGTAACCTCCGCCGTCCACGGATCGACATAGACACGGTCCGGCGCGCCCTTGCCGCGACGGACCCAGGCCTCGACCGTGAACCAGGGGTCGATCGGCGCGTAGAGGGTCTGGAGCCGGGCGTCCGGTGCGGCGCGGGCCGCCGCCTGCGCCCATGCCCCCCATGACGCGACGGGTTCCGACCGGGGCGATACCCGCATTGCGGGCGTCGCCAGCCAGTCGATTTCATGCGCGAACACCGCAAAAGTGCCCGTCGCCAGGATGAAAGTCAGGAAGATCGACAGTTTCAGGCCGATCCAGCTATGCACCACCCACCAGAGCGACCGGCCCTTTTTCACGCGCCTCTGATCCATGGTCAGAACTGGAAGCGCAGTTCGGCCAGAAATGTCCGCGGCTCACCGGGAAAATGCCCGCTCTGTGCCGAAAAGCCCGATGCGGCATAGACTTTGTCGAACATATTATCGACGCGCAGCATCAGCTCGGCAAAGCCAAGCCCCTTGGTGATCGATGCGTCGAAGATCGTATAGGGTTTCACGGTCTGCCCCGACAAGCTGATCCGCTTCGACACATGCTCACCGCCCACCGCAAAGGCGGCATCGATCGTCGGCACCTGATAGCGGGTCCAGAAGCCGACCTTGTGCTTGGGCGCATTGGCGAAGCGATTGCCGACGGCATTGGTGATCGCCTGTCCCGCGATCGTGCCGGTGATCTTGGTGTCGTTATAGCCATAATTGACCAGCGCCACCCAATTGGCGGTAATGTCGGTGGACAGGTCGATCTCGAACCCCTTGCTCGTCACCTCGCCGATCGGGCGCAACTGGTCCTGGCCGTTGACGGGCGGCAGGCTGGTATCGGCCTGGAGGATATTCTTGCGCACGATGCGGTAGGCGGCCAGATTGGCCTGAAGCCTGCCGTCGAACAGGTCGGTCTTGATGCCCCCTTCGAACTGGTCGCCGGTAACCGGCGCGAAGGGACCGCCGACGTCGCCATTCTGACTTGCGGCCGTCTGTGGTTCGAAGCTTTGCGACCAACTCAGATAGACGGAGACATCCTTGCGCGGCTTGTAGATCGCGCCGGTGCGGAAAGTGATATCGTCATCCTCATAAGAGGCGGCGTTGACCACGCGATCCTCGAACTTGTCGTAGCGCACGCCGCCGACCAGCATGAAAGCCTCGCTCAGGCTGATCTGGTCCTGAAAATAGGCGCCCTGACGCTTCGTGCGCGTATCCGTGACGGTAAAGGGCAGCAAAGCGGCCCGCGCGACATCGCGCGCGCTGTTGGTATAGACGGGATTGCTGAGGCTAAGCGGCGTGACGTCCGTGCGCAGGATGCGCGAATTGAGTATGCTCGTCTCGTCATACCAGTCCGCCCCGGTCTGGAATTTATGCTCCATGCCGAGCAGATCGACGCGCGCCGTCAGATTGGCGGAAAAGGACAGGCCGTCGACATCGCGTATCTGATCGCGAAATTCACGCGCGACCAGATCGTCGCTACCTGCGACCAATCCGCGCGGCTCATGATATTGTTGCGTCTCGGTCGCTTTGAAATAGCGAACCCCGGCATCGAAGGTGACCCGGTCTCCGATCGCGGTGGCATAACGCGCCTGATAGGCCTGCGACTTGAGGTGGAGAAAGTCGGTGGGTTCGTTGGCATTCCAGCGAATGTCGGTCAGGAAATTGCCGTCATCGTCGGTCAATATGCCGCGCAGACGGTTTGCCTGAAGATCATTGTCGTAAACCGTCGCCTGAAGCGTCAGCTTACCGCCGTCATTGGTCTTGATGGCAACGCCGCCATCGCCGATCAGCGACACATTCTTCGTATTGCGCCGATAGGGGTTCATCGCCTCGTAAAAGCCGCCAAGGCGGTAGGTGACGATGCCGTCCTTGTCGATCGGGCCTGTCGCTTCGGCCGATATGCCACGCCGGTCGTAATTGCCTGCGGTGGCCACCAGGCGCATGGCGCTGGTGTCGCCGGGCACCTTCGACACGTAATTGATGATGCCGCCGGGCGACCCCGGACCGAAGAACAGCCCAGCCGGTCCCTTCAGCACCTCTACCCGTTCGATATTGAACAGCTGGGGTACGGAAAAGCCGATGAACGGATTGCCCCGCATGCCGTCGTAGAATGACTGGTCCTGGCGAAATCCGCGGAAGGTGACGCCCGCATAGCTGAAGAAACTGACGCCAGAAATGTTGCGATAAATGTCGGTCGCATCACGCGCACCCTGATCGGCAAAGAGATCCTTGTTGATCACCTGCAACGCTTGCGGAATGTCGAGCGGATCTTCGGCGCTTTTTCCGACGGTCGTGGTTTCGGTGCGGTAGAGGCGCTGCGCGCGCCCCGTCACGATGATCTGATCGCTATCCGCCACGGCCGCATCTGGTGCCGACGCAGGGGCTAGCTGCGCGGAAGCCGCCGACGCGCAGAAGGAAACAGACGCAAACAGCGCCGCGCGGAAAATGGACAAAACAACCCCCATATCGGATTCGCTAATGATAGTGATTAGCGTTACGGAGTTTGTACCGTCAGGGCAAGCCGCCAAAATCCATTCTCATGGTTCATCACAGGGAGAGACAGGTCGATCAGACCACCGATACGGGGGCTAAGCTCGCGATCCGTTTACAAGCGGAACTTGCGCACTCTGGATCGTACATTTGCACATCGAACGGCAAAGAATGGTCGGTTTTACTCGGGCTGCTTTTGCGCCATCCCTAACAGCTGCCTAGCGGATGAGACTGACGGCCGATCAACGAAGTTGGACTGACAGCACCCCGCGCCGCTTATAAAAAAGGGGCGGCTTCCGGTTGGAAGTCGCCCCATATGTTACCGGCTTTTCAATGATTTAATCGTCGATATTGCGGCGGAAGGTTTCGGGCAGGAACAGCAGCCCGATCACCACCGTCGCAGCGGCCACCACGACCGGATACCACAGGCCGTAATAGATATTGCCGGTGGCCGCGACCATCGCGAATGCGGTCGTGGGCAGGAAGCCGCCGAACCAGCCATTGCCGATATGATAGGGCAACGACATCGACGTGTAGCGGATACGGCTGGGGAAAAGCTCCACCAGCATGGCCGCAATCGGACCATAAACCATCGTCACGAGCATCGCGAGCGCCCACAGGATCGCCACCACCATCGGCTTGTTGATTTTGGCATTGTCCGCCTTGGGCGGGTAGCCAGCCTCCGTCAGGCCGACCTTCAGCGCATCCTGGAACCCGGCGATTGCCGCTTTCTTCTCGGTCCCGGCCATGCCGGTGGGAACAGGCGCGGTGAAGCTGACCGTTCCGACCTTGACCGTGGCGGGCGTACCGGCAGGCGCGTCGATGTTGGCGTAATTGATGCCGGTCTTGGCCATATAGGCCTTGGCGACATCGCAACTGGAACTGTCGAACTTGTTTTTGCCGACCGGATCGAACTGGAACGAACATTCCTCCTGATGGGCGACGATCGTCACTGGCGCGGAAGCCTGCGCCGCGGCCAGCATGGGGTTGGCCGCGTTGGTCAACGCCCCGAACAGCGGGAAGTAGGTCATCGCCGCCAGCGCGCAGCCGCCCAGGATGATCGGCTTGCGACCGATCTTGTCGGACAGCCAGCCGAAGAACACAAAGAAAGGGGTTGCGAGTGCCAATGCGATGGCGATCAGGATGTTCGCCGTCGCGCCATCCACCTTCAACGTCTTTTCAAGGAAGAACAGCGCGTAGAATTGACCGGCATACCAGACCACGGCCTGTCCCATGACCGCGCCCAGCAGCGCGATGATGACCCAGCGCAAATTGCCCCATTTGCCGAACGCTTCGGTCAGCGGCGCCTTCGACGTGGTGCCTTCATCCTTCATCTTCTGAAAGACCGGGCTTTCATTGAGCTGCATGCGGATCCACATCGACACGCCCAGCAGCAGGATCGAGATCAGGAAGGGCAAGCGCCAGCCCCAGGCGGCGAATGCTTCTTCACCCAGCCCATAGCGAAATCCGATGACGACCAGCAGCGCGGCAAACAAGCCGAAGGTCGCCGTCGTCTGAATCCAGCTGGTGTAGAGGCCGCGTTTGCCTTCGGGCGCATGTTCCGCGACATAGGTCGCCGCCCCGCCATATTCGCCGCCCAGCGCCAGACCCTGCGCCAGTCGCATGATCAGCAGGATGATCGGCGCCGCCACGCCGATGCTGGCATAGCTCGGCAAGAGGCCCACGGCGAAGGTCGAAAGACCCATGATCCCCATCGTGACGAGGAACGTGTTTTTGCGGCCGACCATGTCGCCGACCCGCCCGAACACGATCGCACCGAACGGCCGCACCGCAAAACCGGCTGCGAAGGCCGCCAGGGCAAAGATGAAGCCTGTCGTCTCGTTCACGCCGGAGAAAAATTGCGCCGAGATATAGGTCGCCAACAGCCCGTAGAGATAGAAATCATACCATTCAAACACCGTGCCCAGCGAGGACGCGGCGATGACCAGCTTTTCATTCTGTGTCGCTACATGATGCTTCGGCAGGCCGTCGTCATATGTTGTTGCCATGTGCCCTCTCCCTTAGAAATTATATTTCGCGGCCATCTCAACGCGATCCATCTGCCCGGTGAGGCCGTTGACGACTGTGCGTTGAGCATGGCGATATTCGATACCAAGGTCCAAATTTTTAACAGGGGACCAGAACAGGTTGCCCGCCAGACTATATGCCTCACGATTGGCCAGCCCAGGCAGTAATATGCCATCGGGATAGTCGGCATGCTGATATCCGACCATGAATGTCGACCGGACAGTCGGCGTCCAGCCAAGCTTTATCGCGGCGAAACCAGCGACATTATCGACGACATGCAGTTGATTGCCCAGGGTTGCGTCATAAATGGCGTCGGGCGCA
The DNA here is from genome assembly GCF_057809055.1 of Sphingobium sp. FG58. NCBI lineage: Bacteria > Pseudomonadati > Pseudomonadota > Alphaproteobacteria > Sphingomonadales > Sphingobiaceae > Sphingobium > Sphingobium sp. FG58. The sequence continues at coordinate 9,983 of NZ_JBMDJF010000022.1, forward strand.
TAGCCGACCGTAAAATAACGGCCCATGCCATGTCCATAGGTCGCCAGAAACCGGATGTCGTGCCGTCCCTGCGGGCCGAAAGCTATCTTGCCGCCGGTGGTGATGCCCCAGCCCATCGCCTTGTCGCCAACACCATTGCTGCGCACGGACAGTTCGCGAACCAGCCCCGCCACATGGATTTCACCGATCTTGCCCTTATAGGCTAGCTTCGCGACCAGGTCGGGCATACGATCCTGATCATTGTCGACCAAAGCGGGCGACACGCTCGTCACCGTCTCGGTCTGGGGATTTTCCGCCGCCAGATAGAGATCCAGACCGCCGCCCAGCGGCTGTTTATACTGGACCATCATCTGCCGCACAAAGATCGCACCGTCCATCGGTCCCACGAAATCGGTGCTTTCGGGCAGATGGCCGGGGTTCTGGAACGTCGTCCATTCCTGCCCGATCAGCCATTTGCCATAGCTGATGAAGCCGCGGCGGAAGGTCGGGGTATAGGGGTTGGTCGCGCGCTGCGCACCCAGCGGCGCGGCGGCCAGCGCGAAATCGAATTCGATGACGCTTTTGACGTCCTTGCCGCCCAGCGGGGTGGATGTGCTGAAGGCCAAGCGCGTCTGGCGCGCATGGCCAATGACGTCACGGCTGCTCCGGCCGCCAACCGGAATCTGCTGGGGCAGGTAGAATTCCTTGCCCAGTGATCCGCTCGCGACTTCGCCGTCACCATAGCGGGTGGCGCTACCCACCACCTTGACGAAACCGCCAAGTTTGAACGTGGTCGCGCCGACGCGGAAGCCGTCGGGGGAGGGCTTTTCAGCCATCGCGGTTACTCGGCTGTCCGCCTTTTGCGCGATTTCCACCGAAGTCGCCGCCTTCTGTGCCGTTTCCTGCTGATCAGCGCGTGCCTGCGCCAGTTCGCTCCTGAGCGTCACCAGCGCCGTTTCCAACTGGCTAAGCCGCTGCTCCAGAGCCGCTTCACGGGCGGTCTGCGCGATCGCACCGGGACTGATGCTGAGGCCCGCAGCCAGCGCGCTCATTGCAATGCCCCAGCGCCAATTCGACCAGGGCGGCATTTCGACAGCGTTGATAATCGGCATTTGCCCTCTCCCTGCCGGACTCTCCCTCTGTGTGGGGTGTCTACGATCCGGCGTGGATGACACAGTGCAGGCGCACGCGGTCATGGAGAAGGCGGACAATGGTAGGAATGATATCCGACCTTGGTCGAGGATGCCCCGACGTCGGAACCTTGTTACGGTGTCGACAAAGAAATTTGGAGAGGCCTGAGACCATGAGCAAGCCCGTCTATCCCGTGTCCGCTGCTCTGGCCGTCGACGCCCGCGTCACAGCCGCAAAGGCAGCAGATATGCATGCGCATGTCCAGGCGGACCCGGATGCTTTCTGGCGGCGCGAAGCGCAAAGGCTCGACTGGATCGTACCCTTCACCAGGACGGACGAGAGCAGCTTCGATGAAGCGGATTTTGGCATAAGCTGGTTCGCTGATGGACAACTTAATGTCAGCGCCAACTGCATTGACCGCCATCTCGACAGCCGCGGCGATCAGCCCGCGATCATCTGGGAAGGGGACGATCCCGGCGACAGCCGGGTCATCACATATCGCCAGTTGCATGAGGAAGTATGTCGCTTCGCCAATGTGCTGAAGGCCCATGGCGTTCGCCGGGGCGACCGTGTCACGCTCTACCTGCCGATGATCCCGGAAGCCGCCTTTGCAATGCTGGCCTGCACCCGCATCGGGGCGATCCATAGCATCGTCTTTGCCGGCTTTTCGCCCGACAGCCTGGCCAGCCGGATTCGCGATTGCGATTCCCGTCTGGTCGTCACCGCCGACGAAGGGCTGCGCGGCGGAAAGACCGTGCCGTTGAAGGCGAATGTCGACGCCGCCCTTACCCATTGCACGTCGGTCGAAACCGTATTGGTCGTCCGGCGCACCGGCGCGGCGGTGGCGATGCATCCGGGCCGCGACATCGCCTATGCCGACGCGCGTGCGCAGGCGTCCGCCGACTGCCCGGCTGAAGCCATGGGGGCCGAAGATCCGCTGTTCATTCTCTATACGTCGGGATCGACCGGTACGCCCAAGGGCGTGCTGCATAGCACCGGCGGCTATCTCCTGTGGGCAGCGATGACGCATGAACATGTGTTCGATTACCGGCCCGGCGAAGTCTATTGGTGTACCGCTGATATCGGCTGGGTGACAGGCCACAGCTATGTCGTTTATGGGCCGCTGGCCAATGGCGCGACGACGCTGATGTTTGAAGGCGTGCCTAACTATCCGGACCATAGCCGCTTCTGGCAGGTGTGCGACAAATGGCAGGTCGCCATATTTTACACCGCCCCCACCGCGTTGCGGGCGCTGATGCGCGAAGGTGACGACTTTGTTCAGGCTGCCAGCCGGGCATCGCTTCGTATCCTTGGCAGCGTGGGCGAACCAATAAATCCCGAAGCCTGGGAATGGTATTACCGTGTCGTGGGCGATAGCCGCTGCCCGATCGTCGATACCTGGTGGCAGACCGAGACGGGGGGCATCCTCATCGCTCCGCTACCCGGTGCGACCGATCTGAAACCCGGCTCCGCGACCAAGCCCCTGTTTGGCGTCTATCCGCTGCTGGTCGATGCCAACGGACAGGAACTCGACGGCGCGACCGAGGGCAATCTGTGCATCGCCAAAAGCTGGCCCGGACAGATGCGGACCGTCTATGGCGATCATGCGCGCTTCTTCCAGACCTATTTCAGCACCTATCCCGGCCGTTATTTCACCGGCGACGGCGCGCGTCGCGACGATGACGGATATTATTGGATCACCGGACGGGTCGATGACGTCATCAACGTGTCGGGCCATCGCATGGGTACGGCCGAAGTCGAAAGCGCCCTCGTCGCTCATGCCAAAGTTGCCGAGGCCGCCGTTGTCGGCATGCCCCACCCGATCAAAGGGCAGGGCATCTATGCCTATGTTACGCTCAACGCCCATGAACAGCCCAGCGATGACCTTCGCAAGGCACTGGTTGCCTGGGTTCGCAATGAAATCGGGCCGATCGCCACGCCCGATATCATCCAGTTCGCACCAAGCCTGCCCAAGACCCGGTCGGGCAAGATCATGCGGCGCATATTGCGCAAGATTGCTGAAGGGGACACGTCGACGCTGGGCGACATATCGACCCTGGCCGACCCATCGGTCGTCGAAAGCCTGATCGCTGACAGCCAGATGGCAGGTGCCTGACCGTGTCACGCGCCAATCGCCACTTTTCCCGCTTTCCCTAAACGGTGAAACGGGTCACAAGCAGATTGAGAGGATAGCGGGCTGAACACAGGCGGCACCATATTGGTTGCGGACGATCACCCGCTATTTCGTCAGGCGCTGGTCATGGCGGCAGCCAATGTCGCGCCTGATGCCCATATAATCGAAGCCCCGACACTCGACCGTGCCACTGCGGCGGCCTCTGCCGCCAGTGACCTGTTGCTCATCCTGCTCGATTTGAAAATGCCGGGTTCGGTCGGATTCTCCGGGGTCGCGCTGCTTCATGCTGAACGTCCGTCGGTGCCAATATTGGTCGTATCCAGCGCCGATGCCCTGGTCGCGGCACCAGAAGTCCGGCGCTATGGCGCGGTCGGCTTCATCGGCAAGGATCAGGATCTCTCGGCGATAGAGAATGCGATTGCCGCCGTCCTGGCAGGCCATAGTCCAGCGACGCCGACGGTCGCGCGTGACGATATCGATGATATGGCCGACAAGGTTGCCTCGCTCACGCCGACGCAGCTTCGCGTCCTGCTGGGCGTGCTGAATGGCCAACTCAACAAACAGATTGCATGGGAAATGGGCGTCGCGGAATCGACGATCAAATCGCATATGACGACCGTGCTGGCAAAGCTGGGTGTACAGAACCGGACGCAGGCCGCCCTTGCTGCCCGTGCGCTAGGTCTGGGGGCCGACCATTAGGCAGGGTGATCGCGGCCTTGCGTCTGCGCTGAGATCCATTGGTCCAGCATGGACAGCGTCAATGGCTTGGGCAGGACTACAACCCCACGAAGGCGGGCTTGCTCGATCATTACCTGTCCCCGCTCCGCAGTCACCAGCGCGAACGGCATATCCGGCTTATTGACGCGTAGGGCATCGATCAGGTCGATGCCATCGCGGCCATCGCCAAGATGGTAATCGATCAGCCCGCCGTCCAACGCCGCCGCACAAGCCAGCGCCTCCCGCTCATCGGCGGCCGTCACGCAGCGATGGCCCAGTCCTTCCAACACCGCACGCATCGCCTCCCGATTGGCTGGGTCGTCATCCACCACCAGCAGGTTCCGCGATGCCTGGCTGCTGCTGGCAAGATGCACCGCGGGCTTGGGCGGGGCATCCTGCGCTGGCACACATGGCAAAGTGATGGAAAACACGCTGCCCTGACCCGGCCGGGATCGTACCGTAATGGTGCCGCCGACCAAGGGCGCAGACCGTTCCACAATGGCAAGGCCAAGTCCGATACCCGTTTCGGTCGATTGATCCAGTCGTTCAAACTCGCGGAAGATGTCTGTCAGCTTGTCGGGCGGAACACCTATGCCACTGTCATAAACGGCAAGCCGGATGCACGCGCCGCGCGGGCGCGCCGCAATGATCACCCCGCCCTTTTCGGTATAACGAATGGCGTTGGACAGAAAATTCTGCATGATCGACCGCAAGAGGGTGCGGTCACATTCGACCCAGCCATCGCTTGGACCTATCCGCAGGCGTAATCCCTTTTCCGCTGCCAGGGGCGCAAAACCCTCCGCCAGATCGACCAGCAGCGGTCGAACGGCAAATCGGTCAGGGGCAATCTGAACGCCCCCCGCGTCCAGCTTGGAAATGTCGAGCAGCGCCCGCAGCAGATCGTTTGCCGCCTCGATCGAACGGTCGAGCCGATCGAGTATCGCCTGCTCACCGGTCTCCAGCCGTCGGCGCAGCGCGGCTGAAAACAGCATGGCGGCATGAAGCGGCTGCAACAAATCGTGGCTGGCTGCGGCCAGGAATCGCGTCTTGTCCCGCATAGCCCTGGCAAGCTTATCATTTACTTCGGAAAGTTCGGCCGTCCGTTCCACGACCGCGCTTTCCAGATTCTTGCGCGCCGTTTCTGTCGCAGCTCTCGCCTGGGCCTCTATGGTGATGTCGGTGAAGGACATGACATAGCCGCCATCCGGCATCGGCCCGCCGACCGTCTTGATAACGCGACCGTCTGCGCGATTTCGCTCGAAACTATGGTGGCTGCGGCTGCGCATATGGTCGAGGCGGCGGGCGACATGATCCTCTACCTCGCCCGGACCGCAATCGCCGCGCTCGGCATTGTAACGGATCAGCTCGGCGACGGGGACGCCAATGCGAACAAGGCCGGGCGGGTAGGTAAACAGCTCCAGATAGCGGCCATTCCAGGCGATCAGCCGAAGATCGCGATCCACCACGCTGACGCCGATGTCGATGTTCTCCAGGGTCGCGGCCAGCAGGCCTTGCGAAAAATGGAGTGATTGCCCCGATGCATCGAGCATCTGCGTGACATCGGCCAATCCCATGCCCTGGCCTGAAATCGCCGACGCCATGATGGCGCGCGCCGATGGCACCCCTACAACGCTGCCGATCAGTCGTTCCGCCGTGCGCGCGCTGGGGCGGTCGATCGGTCGATCCCGATCGCCATCCGGCCCGAACGCTTCGGTTGCCAGATCCGTGCCGACAAAGCGCGTGACCAGATCAATCAGCCCGCCGACGGTCGAAATGGACGAAACACCGCGCTGCCTGATATGGACCTTGCCGATGCCATCCTTGCCGACCTTGCGCGCGGCCATCAGCAGATAGGCAAGCAGGTTGCCGCTAAGGCTGATAATCGCGCCGGATGTGACAGCGCTCAGATGCTCGAACGCGGCGAGCGGGATCATCGCGCGCGCATCTTCGCCCATATGGTTACCGCTGATGGCCGGCAGGAAAAGCAGCACAAACCAAAGCAGGAAGCCGACGATAAGGCTGACCTTGGCCGCCAGCGCGTCATTGTCGGTCCGATAGACCGCGAAGATCAGCGCGGGCGTGCATTGCGCCATCGCGACAAAGGCGATCAGCCCCACCGACGCAAGCTGCGTCGTCGATGGGGTCAGCAAGGCATAGCCGACCGCGGCCGCCATCAGGCCAATGATCGTGCTGCGACGGATCCAGAGCAGTTGTTCGCCGACATGTACGTCCTGTGCAGGTCGACGCAGCAAGATCGGCGCGAACAGGTCATTTGAAATCATGCTGGAAATTGCCACGGTTTCCGTCACGACCATGGCGACTGCCGCAGAAAGCCCGCCCAGAAAGACAAAAAGCGTCAGCCGGTCGAAGCCGAATTGCTGTGGCAGGCTGATGACGAACAGATCGGGCATCGCGCCTTGATCCAGCGTCGCGACGCCAGCACCGGCAATGGGTAATACGGCAAGCACGGTGAGGAGCAGATAGGCGATGAAGCCCCAGCGCGCCCGCAGAATGTCATCGGGATGACGTGCCTGCGTGACGCTGATGAAAAAATGCCGGGGCAGGCACATGATGGCCATGACCGAAACCAGCATCGTCACCAGAAAATCAGCGTCGAGTGTATTAAGCGCAAAGCGTCCGCGAAAATGCTCCAGTCTGGCCAGAGCCTGGCTGTCCGGGATGGTCCATATTAGCCAGACGGCAAGCGCCGACACCAGCAGGATCGCCCCCAGCTTCAGGACGGACTCGAACGCAACGGCAAATAATATGGCTTCATTCTGCCCTGAAACCTGGTAGCGGCGGGCGCCAAAGACGATCGCGAAAATCGCCAGGATGAATGCCGCGACGAACAGCGGGCCGGTACTTTCCGGCGTTCCCGAAACCAGCGCAAAGCTGAGCGCGACAGAGCGAAGCTGCAAGGCGATGTAGGGGATGGTGCCGAACAGAGCGATCATGGTCACCAGCGCCGCCACCGAGCGGCTTTTCCCGAAACGGGCGGCTATGAAGTCCGATATGGAGGTTGCGCCTTCCTTATGTACCTCCACATTTAGCCGACGGAGAAATCGCCCGCCCAATGCCATGAGCAGGATCGGCCCCAGATAGATGGGCAGGAAATCCCACCCCCCGGTCGCCGCACTCCCCACGGCACCAAAATAGGTCCAGCTCGTGCAATAGACAGCGAATGCCAGCGTGTACGCATACATGCGCCAGGATGAATTATGCAGGGCATGGCGATAGCGATGCGCCAAAGCCGCCCCGGCGAACATCATCGCTACATATATCAAAGCCATGATCAACGGCATGGACATCAGGCTGGCTCCGTTCCTCGCAGGCAACGGACCATGCATAGGCGCTCTCTCGCCCAATCGCCAAGATAACGACGTTGTCGTCCTACGCGGCTGAAGGCGCTAGCGTTCCGGCAGCCTGGCGTGGCGAAGGCGTGGACGACACACGCGCTGCCAGGGTTGGGGGATATGTATGTCCGACGGCCCTCGCATGGTCGGCATCGACGCGCGGACGCTGGATATTCGGGCGCGATCAGCAAGGTCGGCGGGATGCAGGGCGACGACGATCCCCATGGCGTCTGTCTGAAAGTTCATCTTCCCGTCACGCTCGCGACAGAGGGTCGGCGTCATAAGGAACAGGCAGTCCAGGACGGACCGCTTGATAGGAGTTGAACCATGAAAACCCGCCTGATCCTCACCAGCCTGGCTTCGCTGGCCGTTCTCGCGACCCCGCTCGTTGCCTCGGCCGCCACTGCTGCGGCCAAGCCGACGCAGCATGTCGCAAAGCACAAGGCCGCCAAGAAGGTCTCGAAGACCACCACCACCACGACCGCACCGAAGCCAGCCTCCAATTAAGCCCCGCCGACAGGGAGTCGGCATCGGGTGTCCCCCTGTTGACCCGACCCGGCTCCCGTCGCTCGGATATGGCCTTGCCGCTATCCGCTTCTAAGCCTGCCGCCTGAGTAGCATTTCCACGGCAAAATATTCGTCGCGACGGTCGAAATGCACGTCCCCTCCGTGCATCCGGGCCACCGCCGCGACGAGAGAGAGGCCGAGGCCCGCCCCTGCTATCCCCCTGGCAGGGTCCAGACGCCCGAAGCGGCGCAATGCCTCGGCCTCTCGTTCGGGCGCGATGCCCGCCCCTTCGTCCGCCAGCCCGACGATAATCTCGTCCCCTTCGCCCTTCAGATAGAGCGTCATCGTCCCCGCCCCATATTTGAGCGCATTGTCGATCAGGTTCGCCAGCGCCTGCCCCAACAGTTCGCGATGGACCGGCAGCGTCGCGGGATGCGCGATGGATATGGCCAGGGCGCGGCCCTGTTCCTCGCTCACCGGTTCGTACAACTCGCCCATATCGATCAGCATGGCGGCCAGATCGGTCGCGACGAAGCGATCGCGCCCGATCCCCGCCTCCATCCGGCTGACCTCCAGCGCGGTGGCGAGCATCGCCAGCAACTGGTCGGCCTCCCGACTGATCCCGTCGATCGCCTCGCGCAGCACCGCCGGATTGTCCGACTGCATCGCCCGGTCGATCCGCGTCCGCAACCGGGTCAATGGCGATCGCAGGTCGTGGGCGATGCTGTCCGTGACGGTGCGCAATTCGGCCAGCAGCGCGCCGATCTGATCCAGCATCCGGTTGATGGTACGACCCAGCGTGTCGAAACTGTCGCCCGATCCGTCGAGCGGCACGCGCCGGTCGATCTCACCCGCGCCTACCCGTGCGGCAGTGGCGGCGATATGCCCGATCCGCCGGTCGATGATATGCACCACAAGCCATGCGGCGACGATGGCCAGGGGCAGCGCCATCAGCAATGCGGTCAACAGCGTGCGTTCCACCGTCTGGCGGATCTGGTCGCTGTCATCGGTGCTTTCACCCACCAGCAGGCGAGCGCCATCCCGCAACCGGGTCGCGGTGATCGTATAGGGGGCCGCGTCGGTGTCGCCGATGCGATAGAGCTTCGCCGTAACCCCGGCGGTATCGGCGGGAATGACCGGCGGCCAGCCCGACAGATTGCCTGCGATCCGGCGGCCATCCGCTTGCGCCAGCAGCAGCACGGCGTCGCTTTCGTCCTGCGCATGGGCGGTGACCGCGCTGGCCAGCGCCCGGCGGCCTTCCTGCCGTTCGATTTCCAGCAAGGTGTCGCGCGTGTCGCGCGCGATGGCATTGTCCGCCGCGTCCAGACTGGCGTGGACCAGCTGCGTGACCGACAGCAACAGCGCGCCGCCAAAGACCAGTTCCAACAGCAGGATCAGGCCGATGAAGCGGGCATGGGACGATCGCAGCCAGCGCAGGGCGCGGTTTGCGGTCATGCGGCCCGCCTCATTCGCCCAACCGATAACCCGCGCCGCGCACGGTATGGATCAGGGGTTGGTCGCCGTCCGTATCGACCTTGCGACGCAGGCGGCTGATATGGACGTCGATGACATTGGTGCCGGGGTCGAAATGATAATCCCATACCCCTTCCAGCAACATCGTCCGGGTGACGACCTGTCCTGTGTGCCGCATCAGATATTCCAGCAGGCGAAATTCGCGCGGTTGCAGGTCGATGGCGCGTTCGCCGCGCTTCACCTCGCGCCTGAGCAGGTCCATGCGCAACGTCGCGCAGATGAGGACGGTCTCGACATGGGTGCCGCTCCCGCGCCTGCGCATCAGCAGTTCAAGGCGGGCAAGCAGTTCGGCAAAGGCAAAGGGCTTGACCAGATAATCGTCCGATCCAGCGGTCAGCCCCGTCACCCGGTCATCGACCGATCCCAGCGCGGACAGCAGGATGACCGGCGTTTCGATCCCCGCCGCCCGCAGCGCGCCTAGCACCGCCAGCCCGTCCATGCCCGGCAGCATCCGGTCCAGGATGATCGCGTCATAGCCACCGTCGGTCGCCATGAACAGGCCGTCGCGGCCATTGGCCGCATGGTCGCCGACATGGCCATGTTCGGCCAACCCCTTGCGTATGAAGTCGGCGGTCGTCCGGTCATCCTCTACCAGCAAAATCTTGCGACCCATGGGAATGATCCTTCTAACCGATGCCGGCCTTGCCGCACTGCCAGATTATCGTCCGATAGGGAATGCCATGACGTTCGAGCATGAGCGGCATGGCGCAATGTCCCGGCGCGCGCACCAGTTTGCGCGCCGCCCCCAGCGTCACCGTCGGTCGGCCCGCCATGCCGGTCAACTGGTCCCCGACCTGAATACCGTGGCGATCGGCGATGCCGCCGCTGCGCAGGCTGGTCACCACGATGCGGTGGCGGTCATCCTCGCCCAACGTCAGGCCCATGGCATCGCTGACGGCCGTAGGGGATGAAGGCGCACGCTCCAGCCGGGTCGCCAACAGCGGCGCAAAGGACGCCAGCACCATGGCGGCCGCGTAGAAGGGGCGGGCGGACCAGATCATCACCGCCCTTCTAGCCACCACCGTCTGTCGCCGCGCTGTCCGCTACATGACATAGAGTTCATGCAAAGGTCACCGATCCGATGGATATGGGGGCGCAGAAGGACGACGATAACAGAGCAGAGGTCCGACCGATGATGCGCAGGCGTAATAGGCGATGGATGGTGGCCGTCGGTGCGCTGCTGGTGGCGATCCTGCTGGAATTTGCCTGGATCGGCTATCTGGGTGGCGGTCTCTTCACGCCGATGCGCCCTGTCCCTTATCATCCCCGGCCAGGCGCACCGGTCGCGATCCTGTGGTCGGGCGACATGGGATTTCGCGTCGGAATGGCGCCCGATGTCGCGGCCAGGCTGGTCGCCGACGGCATACCGGTCGTCGGCGTCAATTCGCTGCGCTATTTCCGCACGACCCGAACCGCATCCGATGCCACCGCGCTGCTGGAGACGGCGATCGGGCAGGCGCGCAGGATCAACCCCAAGGCACAGCTGCTGCTGGTCGGCCAATCCTATGGCGCGGACATGATGCATGTTGCGCTCAGCCAACTGCCGCGCGCCGAGCGGTCCTCGATCGGGCTGGTGGCGCTGGTGGTGCCGGGGGCGACGGTCGAATATAGGGCGTCGCCATCGGAAATCTTCACCTTCGCCATGGCGGAGACCGACGCGCTGCCGACCGCGCGTCAGCTGAGCTGGACACCCTTGCTCTGTATTCAGGGGCGCGACGAGACGTCGAGCCTGTGTCCCTTGCTGCATCAACCCAACGCCCAGTCGGTCGCATTGCCCGGAGGCCATCGGCTGAACGGCGATGTCGATGCGGTTTATGCCATGTTGCGCGCGGCGATGATGCGCGCCCACCTTATCGGAAGGGCGTGACCCATGCCGCGCCTCCGCCTGTGGCTGATCTTCGCCGGAGCGCTGCTGCTGCCGCAGGCTGCCTTCGCCATAGCCCCGATCGAGGGCAACTGGGTCAATCCGCATGGCAGTGTGGTGGTGACGACGGGCGCCTGCCGCGATGCGCTATGCGGCTGGGTTCGCTGGGCCGATGCCCACGCCACTGCCGATGCAGCCGACGCGGGCGTCACCCATCTGGTCGGCACCGAATTGCTCCAGGATTATCATTCTCGCGGGCCGGGCCGCTGGGCCGGCTACGTCTTTGTACCCGACAGGGGCCGCAGCTTTTCATCCACGATCGAGCAGCTCGACGCCGACCGTTTGAAGATATCGGGCTGCCTGCTGCGCGGCTGGCTGTGCAAAAGCCAGATCTGGACGCGGCAACGGGGGTGATGACAGCATGATCGATCGCATGACGGCGGCCCGCCTGTTCCAGCGGCATCGCATGACCCTCTCGGTCGGCATCGTTCTGCTGCTGGCCGCTTTGGGTTTCGTGGCGCTCGACCATCTGTTGCAGGATGTTCGCCTGCATCAGGTCCGGCTGGCCTGGCATATGCTGCCCACCGCCAGCCTGCTGGCGGCAGCAGCGCTGACGGCGATAAGCTATCTGACGCTGACGCTCTACGACGTATCGGCATTGCGGGCGATCGGCCGACCGCTCCCCTATCGCATAGCCGCCCTTGCATCCTTCACCAGCTACACGCTCAGCCATAATCTTGGCCTGTCGCTGCTGACCGGCGGGTCGGCGCGCTACCGGATCTACAGCGCGGCGGGCCTGCCCTTAAGCGATATCGCCCGCGTGGTGATGATCGCGAGCGCGACCTTCTGGAGCGGGGTGTTCGTGCTGGCGGGCGCGATGCTGGTGTGGCGTCCGCAGGTCATGGCGATCGGCGCGCTGGCGGGACCGGCGGAGCTGCTGCGGGCGCTGGGCATCGCGCTGCTGCTCGCGATGGCAGGCCTCGTCGTCTGGGCGGGGCCGCGCGGACGCACGATCCGGCTGCGCGGCTGGAGCGCGCCGGTTCCGCCAGCAACGGGCATCATGGCGCAGGTCGGCATCGGCGCGATCGACCTCGCCGCCGCCAGCGCCGCGCTGTTCGTTCTGGTCCCCGGCATCGGCCTCGACCAATGGCCCGCCTTCTTCATCGGCTACACGCTGGCGATCATCGCCGTCCTCATCACCCATGTGCCAGGCGGCATCGGCGTGTTCGAAGCGGTGATGCTGGCCGCACTGCCCGGCACGGGACGGCCTGAACTGGTCGCCGCGCTGCTCGCCTATCGCCTGATCTATTATGTCGCGCCTTTGCTCCTGGCCGTTGTGATCGTCCTGTTGCAGGAGGGCAGCCGATGGCACCGGCCGATCGCGCGCACGCTCATCGGTATGCGGGCCGTCGCATCGGGCCTTGCACCCATGATGATGGCCGCGCTGGTCTTTCTGGGCGGCGCGGTGCTACTGGTATCGGGATCGCTGCCGACCGTGCCGGGCCGGGCCGCAACCCTCTCCACCCTGCTCCCCCTGCCCTTGACCGAGATATCGCATCTGGCCGGCAGCCTTGTGGGCGCAGCGCTGCTGATCCTGTCGGCTGGCCTCTATCGACGGCTGGACGGCGCCTTCTGGCTGACGCGCCTGCTGCTGATCGCGGGCGCGGCCTTTTCGCTGCTCAAGGGCCTGGACTATGAGGAAGCGGTGGTGATGCTGCTGATCGCAGGCGCCCTGCAATGGACCCGTCCGGCCTTTTATCGCCGAACGCACCTGCTGGCCGAAGCCTTCTCGCCGGGCTGGCTGGCGACCGTCGCGGTGATGGTCGGCCTGTCGATCTGGATCGGCTTTTTCGCCTATAAGCATGTCGATTATCAAAATGACCTGTGGTGGCAATTTGCCCGGCGTGGGGATGCGTCGCGTTTCCTGCGGGCCAGCTTTGCCGTGGCGATCCTGCTGGCGGGCGTCGCGTTCCTGCGCCTTTTCCAGCCTGCCGCACCCGCCCGGCAGGATGTCAACGCCGCCGTCGGCCCAAGCGAAGCGGCCATGGCGCTGGCCCAGCGGACCGACGCCAATCTGGCCTTGACCGGCGACAAGCGCTTCCTGCTGTCGGCGACGGGCCAGGCCTTCCTGATGTATCAGATACGCGGCCATAGCTGGATCGTGATGGGCGATCCTGTCGGCGCTGAAGTGGAATGGAGCGACCTGCTCTGGACCCTGCGCGAACAGGTCGATGCCGCGCAGGGTCGCCTGCTGCTCTACCAGATCAGCGCCGCCGCCTTGCCGCTGGCGATCGAACTGGGGTTGCAGATCACCAAATATGGCGAAGAGGCGCATGTCCCGCTCGACCGCTTCACGCTGGAGGGGCCGGACGCCAAGCCGTTGCGCTACGCCGAACGGCGCGCAACGCGCGAAGGCGCGACCTTCGCCATCGTCGCTGCCGCCGACCTGCCTGGAATCATCGACGAACTGGCGGAGATTTCGGCGCACTGGCTCGCGGCCAAGCGGCATCGGGAAAAAGGGTTCAGCGTCGGTCGCTTCGATCCCGCCTATCTGGCGCATTTCGATTGCGCGGTCGTGCGCGTGCAGGGACAGATCGTCGCCTTCGCCAATATATGGAAAACGCAGGACCGGTCGGAACTGTCGGTCGACCTGATGCGCCACCGCGACGATATGCCCTATGGCACGATGGATTTTCTGTTCATCCATCTGATGCAATGGGGGCAGGCGCAGGGCTATGCCTGGTTCAACCTGGGTATGGCGCCGCTTTCGGGGCTGGACGCACGGCGGCTGGCCCCCTTCTGGTCGCGACTGGGCGCGATGCTCTATCAGCATGGCAATGCGCTCTACGGCTTTGAAGGACTCCGCGCCTATAAGGAGAAATTCTCGCCCGAATGGGATGCGCGCTTCGTCGCCGGACCACAGGGCCTGACCTTCGCCCGCACCCTGATCGATCTCCAGGCGCTGATCGGCAGCGGCGGCGCATAGGGTGCAGACCCATAAATGACGAACTTGTCATCTGCCCGTAAATGGCGGGACAGTTGCGTCGGCGCATGATGCCTGCCGGTTGAAACGGGGTTGCCGGCCATGCGCAGGATCATTCGGACCATCTCCACCCTCATTGCCGGCAGCTTGCTGCTCGCCACCGGTGTCGGTGCGCCGGTCAGCGCTTCGGCGGACCGGGGGGTGAAGGTGTCGGCCTATAGCCTCGCGCCATTTGGGGGAATCCGGCTCTATCGCCCCGGCGACCCACCCCGCGCGACGGCCCTGTTCCTGTCCGGGGATGGCGGGTGGAACGCAGGCACGGCGGCCATCGCCCATGATCTGGCGGAGCGCGGCATATTGGTGGCGGGCGTATCCACCCCCACCTTCCTGCGCGCGCTGGAGCGGGGCCGGGAGCGCTGCATCAATCCCAACTATGCGCTGGTCGCACTGGCGCGCGATGTCCAGCATCGCGCGGGCGTCCGTGCCTATATGAAGCCCATCATCATCGGCTATTCGGCAGGCGCGACGCTCGCCTATGCCAGTCTGGCGCAATGGCCCGACGGTGCCTATCGGGCCGTCATATCGCTGGGTTTCAGCGCGGACATGCCAGGCCGCAAGCCCTGGTGTTCCGCACCGGGCTTTACCGCCCACGCCATTGCAAAGCCCAGCCGCGGCTGGCTGTTCGTCGCCAACCGCCGGATCAAACTGCCCTGGATCGTGGTCCAGGGCAGGCGCGACACGGTGGTCGATTTTGCCGCCGCCCGGCGCTTCGTCGCGGCCGTGCCGCACGCCCGCCTGATCGACCTGCCCCAGGGCGATCATGGCTTTGCCGACCGCACCCGCTGGATGCCGCGCCTGATGGCCGCGCTGGGGCCGATACTCAGCCCCGTCGACGCCGCCAACGTCGCCGACCTGCCCCTGACCATCGTGCCGCCAGCCAGGCGCGGCGACCATGACGACAGGATGGCGGTCATCTATTCGGGCGACGGCGGCTGGGTCGGGCTGGACCGCGACATCGCCAGCCAGCTGGCGGCCAAGGGCATCCCGGTCGTCGGCATCGACAGCCTGTCCTATTTCTGGAGCCAGCGCACGCCAGCGGGCGCAGGACAGGATCTGCGCCACATCATTGCGGCCTATAGCGCGCGCTGGCACCGGCCGCGCGTCATGATGATCGGCTATAGTTTCGGCGCGGATGTGCTGCCCGCGATCGTCGGCACGCTCGACCCGCAAACGCGCGACCATATCGCCAGCCTGTCGCTGCTGGGGCTTGGGCCGACCGCCGATTTTCAGTTCCACCTCGCATCATGGCTGAACCTCGATTCGGCCCAGGCCCAGCCAACCGTACCCGCGATCATGCGCCTGCGCGACGTCCCCATCCGCTGCATCCGCGGCACGCTGGAGGAAGAAAGCGCCTGCCCGGCCATTCCGCGCCGCTTCGCAACGCAGATCGTCGTGCCGGGCGGCCATCATTTCGGACGCAATGCCGCGTTGCTCGCCAACATCGTCCTGGGCCAAGGCAATGGTAGCGCCATCCGGTCATCGACCGCGGCATAGTCCAAGGCCGCCGCCCAGGTCAGATCGAACCCGGCAGGCCGTCCCTGATTGCCGACGCAGGCATGGACATCAATCCGCAAGCCAGCTGTCCGCATCCTCCATGCTGGAAAAGAATCGCGTGAAGGAGGATTGGCCCAGACGTGTCGCCTGCATCTTCTGAAGCGAGCTGCTGGACGTCACTAACGCCAGGCGGGCAACGCCGTCTCCTATCCGCCCGACGACGCCCTGCAGCGCCTCGGCAACATCGCGTGTTTGCACGGCATGTTCTCTCAGGTCGACAAGGACGTCGAATTGACGGATCGCGCCTGAACGCATGATATCCCGGACCATGGATCTTACGCTATCTTCATAGTGCTGGACCTGAGCCAAATCCCAAAGGCCGCGCAAAGAAATATTCAACAAGCGGCGGTCCTGCTCGAACAGGATGGTGAAGGGTTCATGACTCATGGCACGGCCTGCCGCATCGGCACAGGTCGTATTTTCCAGGAAATAGAAGCCGCCTCGGTCCGTCGCCACATCACCTGCTATCGCTCCTCCTTCTTCGCGCCCTTGTCCTTCGGACGCTGGAAGCGAGTCTGGCGCGGTGGATCGATAGAAACGCCATGCCGCGTTACGAACTCGTTTCGTTACGTTGCGATCATGTAGTGAAAAATGGGGGTGGTGTATAGACGCGCTGGTCGGCCCCCTGATCTGGTCGAGGAACCGGTCTTGCATGACATTGTAATATCTGAACTTTCATAACATTGTCATATCCCGGCCACCGGCGAGTCACATCCTTCCGGCAACGGCGTCCCCATCCATAAAGGGGGTTCGCACCATGACACGCCGTATGAAAATTTTTGCCGTCCTGCTCGCCAGCAGCACCGCTTTCCCCGCCATCGCCCAGACCGCCACGCCCGACGTAGAGGCCGCAGGTGGCGAACAGATCATCGTCACCGCCCAGAAGATCGAACAGCGCGCAATGGACGTGCCGATCACCATCTCGGCCGTCAGCGGCAAGCGGATGGAGCAAATCGGCGTTTCGGACCTCGACGAACTGTCCAACTATATTCCCGGCCTCAACATTCAGGAACAGAGCGCCAACAATCCCGGCATCGTCATTCGCGGCATTACGTCGGACAGCGGATCGGCCCAGCAGGCGCCGCGCGTCACCCTCTATTATAATGGCGTCGATATTTCCCGCTCGCGCGGCTCCTATCAGGATATCTACGATATGGAGCGGATCGAGGTCATCAAGGGACCGCAGGCCACCTTGTTCGGCACCGCGTCGGCGGTGGGCGCGATCAGCATGATCTCCGCCCGGCCCAAGCCCGGCTTCTCGGCCGAACTGACCGCCGGCTACGGCAATTATGATTCCAAACTGCTCAGCGGCTTCGTCAATGGCGGGTCGGACAAGGTCGCGGGGCGCATCGCCTTCGCCTGGAAAAAGCGCGACGGCTATGTGCAGAACCTGTCCGCGACGCAGGACGATCTCTATGCCCGTGACCAGTTGGGCGTGCGCGGCTCGCTGCGCCTGAAGCCGACCGAAAACTTCACCGCCGACATCATCCTGACCTATGACCGTCAGCGCAATTCCGGCACGCCCTTCATTTCCCGCGCGCTGCCGACCTCGGACGGGCCGGGCAACCCCTTCGGCGCCGCCAATCTGAGCGGTTCTCCGCTATCGTCTGCCGTGCTGGGCGGCGACAAGCTGGGCCTGCACCGCGACGTCTATGACGCGAACCTGACCTTCAGCTGGGACTTCGCCGACGACTGGACGCTGACGATGGTCAATGGCTATCGCAAATTCGACAGCAACGAAGTCTTTGATGCCGACGGTTCGGCCGCCTGGTATCTGGAATTTGCCGAGGAGGCGAAGGGCTGGCAGGCAAGCCATGAAACCCGCTTCTCCTACGCTGGCGACCATTTCCGCGGCGCGTTCGGCTGGAACATGTTTCGTGAGGACAATCATCAACGTGTGCCTTTCTCGACCGAAGAAGGCACCTATCTTCAGTGCGCCGCGCGCCTGATCCCCGGCCTCGCCTGTATCGCAGCCGACGGCACCGTCACCGCGTCGCAGGCGACCGCGATCCTCACCAACGGCGCAGCCACCGTCATTCCCTACAGCTCGGTCTATGAAAATCAGGGCAAGAATGACAGCTATTCGATGTTCGCCGACGGCACCTGGCTTGCCAGCCCGTCGCTGGAACTGACGGCGGGCATCCGCGCGCTTATCGAAAAGCGCCGGTCGGGCTATGTGACCAACGTGCCCAATTCCGTGCTGAGCCGCGCGCCGCTCATTCCGGGTCAGGTCAACACCAACGGCCGCGTCCTGCGGACCGAAGACAGCTTCGCCGCCTTCCTGCCGCGCTTCAACATCCTCTATCGTTTCTCGCCCAATCTGAACGGCTTTGCCACCGTGTCGAAGGGCCGCCGTTCACCGACCGTCAGCCTGGACGCCGCCGCTGGCGGCGTCGCCCGCATCAACCGGATCGCTGAGGAAAATGTCTGGAACTATGAAGTCGGGCTGAAGGGCAATAGCGGCATCTTCTCCGGTTCGCTGGGCGTCTATTATCAGACATATGACAATTTCCAGGTCAGCGTGACTGGCAGCGACGGCGTTACCCGCACGGTCAGCGCAGGCACGGCCAGCAACCTTGGCGTTGAAGCGGAAGTCGCGATCCAGCCCACCAGCTGGCTCAACATCTTCGCCAATGGCGGCTATATCGACGGCGGCATCGACGACAAGGCGGCCAATGGCCGCTTCGCCGGGGACAAGTTCCGCCTCCAGCCCAGATTTCAGGCGGCGGCTGGCTTCACCGTCGATGCCCCGCTCGGCAATGGCATGCGCCTCTTTGCGACGCCCAGCCTGACCTATCGCAGCAAAATCTATTTCGAAGTGCCAAATACCGAAGCGATCAGCCAAAAGGGCGTGATGCTGGTCAACCTGCGCGCAGGCGTCAGCTTCGCGGAGGATCGCTACGAAATTTCCGCCTTCATGCGCAATGCGACGGACAGGAATTACCTGCTCGACGCTGGCAATACCGGCGGCGCCTTCGGCATCCCGACCTACATCCCTGCCGAGCCGCGCTTCTACGGCGCGCAGCTGACCGGCCGTTTCTGATCGGCACGAGGAAGGAACAGCCATGAGCTTCACCATCGACCGCCGCCTGCTCATCAAGGCCAGCATAGTCGGCCTGGCCGCCCTGCCCATTCCCGGCGTTGCGCAGATATTGAGCGCACGCGGCTTCACCCATGGCGTCGCCAGCGGTGAGCCGGGCGCGAACTCCGTGCTGCTCTGGACCCGCTATGTCGGGTCGGGCGACAGCAAGTTGCGCGCCGAAATCGCCACCGACCCGGCCTTTGCGAAGGTCGTGTCGGGCGGCGAAGTCACGGCCCGTGCCGATGCCGATCACACGGCGAAAATAACCGTCACCGGCCTTCAGCCCGGCCAATGGTATTTCTACCGCTTCATCGCGCCCGATGGCCGGATCAGCCGGATCGGCCGCACCCGCACCCTGCCGCAGGGTGACGTGTCCCGCTTCGGCATCGGTCTCTTCTCCTGCTCCAACATGCCCTTCGGCTTCTTCAACGCCTATGGCCATGCCGCCGCGCGCGACGATATCGACCTGGTCATCCATTGCGGCGACTATCTCTACGAATATGATCGCGGTCATTATCCCAGTCTGGAGGACGCCGTTCCCGGCCGGATCATCGAACCGGCGAACGAGATGGTGACGCTGGCCGATTATCGCCTGCGCTACGCTTCCTACCGGCTCGACCCCGATCTTCAGGCACTCCACGCCGCCTTCCCGATGATCGCCCAGTGGGATGATCATGAACTGGCGAACGACGCCTATAAGGACGGCGCGGAAAATCATCAGCCCGACAAGGAAGGCGAATGGTCCGTGCGCAAGGCGGCGGCGGAGAAGGTCTATCGCGAATGGATGCCCGTCTCCGACGCAATGTATGACAGTTTCCAGATCGGCACGCTGGCCACCATCTTCCGTCCCGAAACCCGGATCACCGCGCGCAACAAGCAGTTGAGCGTCCGCGACGCGATCGCCGGGCGCGGTGACATCGCCAAGGCGCTCGCCGACTTCCGCGATGGCGCCTGGAGCGCGCAGGATCGCACCCTGATGGGCGCGGCGCAGGAAAAATGGCTCTATGACGGCTTCGGCAAGTCCAGGAAAGACGGCACCGCCTGGCAGATCCTCGCCCAGCAAGTGATCATGGGCTATGGCCGTTTCCCGACCAACGCGGCCGATTGGGTGCCAGCCAATGGCCCGGAGATCGTGCGCAAGACGCTGGCGGGCGCGGTCGCCGCGTCGCAGGCGGGCCTGCCCTATAATATGGACAGCTGGGACGGCTATCCCGCGGCGCGCAACCGCCTGTACGACGCGGCGCTTGGCGCCGACGCCGACCTCATCGTCCTGTCGGGCGACAGCCACAACGCCTGGGGCTATAATCTGGGCGATCGCGGCCCCGGTCAGGGCGGCGGCAAGGACCGGGTCGGCGTGGAATTCGCCGGTCACAGCGTCACGTCGCCGGGCTTTGAAGCCTATGCCAAGGGGGTGCCGCCAGCCAACATCGCCGCCGCCCTGCGCGCGGTCAATCCGGGCATGGCCTTCTGCGACACCAGCCAGCGCGGCTATGTCTCGCTGGAGGTGACACCGCAGCAGGTCGCCGGCTCCTGGCACTTCATGAAGGACATCCGCACCCGCACGACCGAGTTGGCGGGTACGCACCGCATGACGGTGCAGCGCGGCGCGAAGCGGCTACAGGACGCCTGATCAAGGAAGTACCCGCCTCGGCCGAGTAACAGCGAGAGCCTCGTCTCCACCCGCAATTATCCGGTGGAGACGAGCGCGCATCAGGCTGACAGCGCCCCCACCGCCTCTGCCCGCGCCACCAGCGCGCGCGCTTCCTCGACATGCATCGTCTCGATCATCCGCCCCTCGAACCGCTCCGCCCCGCCGGTCGCCGCCTCGATCAGCCGCCGCGCGTCGGCCAGCGCCTGCGCATCCGGCCCGTACACTTCGTTCGCCACCGCCACCTGCGCGGGATGGATCAGCGTCTTGCCGTCGAAGCCCAGTGCATGGCCCGCCACACATTCCGCCGCCAGCCCGTCCAGATCATCCAGCCGGTTATAGACCCCGTCGAACACCGCGATCCCCGCCGCCCGCGCCGCCAGCAGCACCGCCTGCATCGCATGGCTCAGCCCCTCGCGCCCCGCGCCCGCCGGTATGCCAAGGTCGCGGCGCAGGTCGTTCACCCCCATGAACAGCCCCGCGCACCCCTCGCCCGCCGCGATGGACGGCGCGGCCAGCACGCCTTTCGCGCTCTCGATCATCGCGATCACCGGCTTTTGCGCCACGCTGAACACATCGCGCACCTGCTTGGCGCTCTCCACCTTGGGCAGCACGACATAGTCGACCGCCGCCCCCTTCATCGCGACCATCTCCGCCCCGTGCCAGGGCGTCCCTTCCACATTGATCCGCACGCCGGTCAGCCTGCTCCCGAACCCTTCGGCCAGCGCCGCCACCGCCCCGGCGCGCGCGTCCGCCTTCGCCTCGTCCATCACCGAATCCTCCAGGTCCAGTATCACCATGTCGCACGGCAATCCCCTCGCCTTGGCGATGGCGCGCGGGTTGGACGCGGGCAGGAACAGCAGCGAACGGGCATGGCGCAGCAACATGGGCAGACTCTCCTTGGTTTGACTTTCCCCGTTAACGAATAAGGCGCATAGTCCAAGCCTCTTTCGGGGAGACCATGATGCTGACGACCTTCGCCCTCACCCTCACCGCGCTCGTCCTCTTCTACCTCGCCGTCAGTGTGAAGGTGGTGCGGCAGGGTTATCAATATACCATCGAACGGTTCGGCCGCTTCACCGAAGTCGCCCGCCCCGGCCTCAATTTCTACCCCGCCTTCTTCTACGCCGTCGGGCGCAAGATCAACATGATGGAGCAGGTGGTCGATATTCCGGGGCAGGAAATCATCACCAAGGACAACGCCATGGTGTCGGTCGACGGCGTCGTGTTCTTTCAGGTGCTGGACGCGGCCAAGGCGGCCTATGAAGTGTCCGAACTCTATGTCGCGATCATGCAACTGGCCACCACCAACCTGCGCACCGTCATGGGATCGATGGACCTCGACGAAACCCTCTCCAAACGTGACGAGATCAACGCGCGGCTGCTATCGGTGGTCGATCATGCCACCAACGCCTGGGGCATCAAGATCACCCGCGTCGAGCTGAAGGACATCCGCCCGCCCGCCGACATCGTCAACGCCATGGGCCGCCAGATGAAGGCCGAACGCGAAAAGCGCGCCAACATATTGGATGCCGAAGGCGCACGCGCCGCCGAAATCCTGCGCGCCGAGGGCGAGAAGCAGGGCCAGATCTTGCAAGCCGAAGGCCGCCGCGAAGCCGCCTTCCGCGACGCCGAAGCCCGCGAGCGCGAGGCGGAGGCCGAAGCCAAGGCGACCCAGATGGTCTCCGACGCGATTTCCGCCGGCAACCCGCAGGCGCTCAATTACTTCATCGCCCAAAAATACACCGAAGCCGTCAGCCAGTTCGCCACCAGCCCCAATGCCAAGACCATCCTCTTCCCGGTCGAGGCCACCCAGCTGATCGGCACGCTGGGCGGCATCGGCGCCTTGGCGCGCGAAGCCTTGGGCAGCGACAATACGCCAACGCCACCCCCGCCAGCGCCACGCCGTGGCCCCTTCGGCCAAAGCCAGGGGTAAGCGCGATGGGTGCGGCCCGACACCATCCCCGGTTCGCGACCAGTTCCCCACCTCCGTTCGTCCTGAGCCTGTCGAAGGATCGGCTGAGCCTGTCGAAGCCCCTACCCTTCCTGCCCTCGCAAACCAGCGCCAGTCCCACACCCCCACCGGAAATTATGTCCAGCCACCAACCACCCCGTCATCCTCGCGAAGGCGGGGACCCATCTCCCAACCTCTCCACCCAACGCCACGCTTGCGAGACGGATTGGCTGACGCCGAACATCGTTCGCCCGCGCGGGCATGACGGAAGCAAAGAGACCCCCACCCCATGACCCTCAATACCCTGCTCGAAGATCATTGGGCCTGGCTGGTCCTTGCCGCCTTGCTGGGGATCGCCGAAGTGATGATCCCCGGCGTGTTCCTGATCTGGATCGCCATCGCCGCCGCCATCACCGGCCTGACCGCACTAGCGCTCCCCATCGGCCTGCCCCTGCAACTGCTGCTGTTTGCGGCCTTGAGCATCGCCGCCGTCTGGGCCGGTCGCCGCTGGTACACCGACCACCCCGTCGCCTCCACCGACCCCCTCCTCAACGACCGCACCGCCCGCCTGATCGGCCAGACCGTCACCGTGGTGGAAGCCATCACCAACGGCGAAGGCCGCGTCAAAGTCGGCGACAGCGTCTGGACCGCGGCGGGCGCGGACGCAGCGGTCGGCACACGGGTGCGCGTGATCGCGGCTGAGGGGACGGTGTTGCGGGTGGAGGGGGTTTGAGGAGGCATTTACAACCGATTTGCGATATTTTTGAAACTATTTGGGTGCTTCCGCATGGAACGGACTTAAATCTTGCATCGTCTGGCTTGGCAGACGATTAACCTCTAATATGATACACCGAATGCTCTTCGTTGGGCATATTAGGATTTGGGCAGCAAGCGCGTGGCAAAAGGTTACAGCTTTACGATCAGCGAAAGTTATTCGCCAAAGACGATCCCGTTGGATCGCCTGGCGGCATATATTGCTGGCGTTGCTCGTCTCCTTGGTGAGAGCGCAAACGTCCATTTGGACACGATCGAGGAGGGTTCGGTTGCGATCCGAGTGGACGTCGATGAACCTGCTCGACCGAAAGTGCGTGAGCGCGTTCGGTCAATCCGAGCTGGTTCCGCACCTAAAGACGCGCTGAAGGCCTATAAAGATCTCGACGACATGCTGCTCAAGGACAATGCGATTGGTTCACTAGCTGGCGATTCGGAAGATGTCGTTGTTCCGTTCCCTGGAAAGCGTCGGCCACAGGCTATCGTGTTCGGTCCTTTTCGGCAGGCAGGCCATATTGACGGACAGGTCTATCGAATTGAAGGAAAAGACGACACAAAACATGTCGGGGTGCGCGACGGGAACCGTGATTATGGCAGCCTCATCACTAGCGAGGCTGTCGCGCTGAGACTGCGACACCAATTGTGGGATAAGACTCTTCGCTTCCACGGTGTCGGCAGCTGGGTCCGTCACGGCAATGGATCATGGGAACTAAAAAGCTTCCGTATCAACGATTTCGAGGTACTCGACGAGGCGCCGCTAGAGGACGTCGTGATGCGACTGCGAGCAGTGTCGGCCGCAGAGTTGTCGAAAGTGCCAGATGCCATTCAACGTCTGCTGGCTGATCGGCATGAAGGGGACGCTTGAATGATCGTCGCTTTCGATGCCAGTGTGCTTGTCTTTCTCCTTGATGAAAATGCGTCTGCTCCCTTGGGCGAAAATGGCACGCCGATCGCCGATTGCCATAAGCGGGTCTCACATCTGATTGCAGAATTACAGCGCGCTAGAGCCAAGATCGTGATCCCTGCGCCTTCGTTGGCAGAGGTTTTGGTCTACGGTGGATCAGCGGCAGCTGAATGGTTGAGCATCCTGAATACGTCGCGGCATATCGTGATCGCGCCATTCGATGAGCGTGCAGCTGTAGAATATTCGGTCATGGAGCGTATGAGGGTGGCTGGCCCACGGACCGGATCGTCTCGCCCGAAGGCAAAGTTCGATCAACAAATTGTCGCGATTGCAAAAGTAGAAGGCGCAGACCGAATATACAGCGACGATAAAGATATTCGACGCCTGTGGAACGATCAAGATCAGGTGATTGGTATGGGCGGCCTGCCGCTACCACCAGCTGATGCTCAGATGTCGATCCAGTTTGATCCGCACATCAATGATACAGATGAACCAACAGACTGATAGAATCTATCTGGGCATTTCCCGTCGTTGCTGGACGTTATAAATCGCCCCCTACCCCACCCAAGGATCAACCACCCCCACCCCTGTCCCCTCAAAATCCCGAACATTGCGCGTCACCACGGTCAGCCCATGGACCAGCGCCGTCGCCGCGATCCAGCCGTCGCGTTCGCTCACCGGGTCGGGGACATGCAGTCCGGCACAGGCCACCGCCACCGCACCGTCCATCGCCAGCACCCGCCCCGCAAAACCGGGCCTGACGATTTGATCGAGCCAGCGGCGCAGGCTTGTCCCCTGCGCGGCATCGCGGCGCTCGATCCGTACCACGCCCAGTTCCAGCTCGAACAGGGTCATCGCCGAAACAAAGGTCGTGCTGGGGTCGGTCGCCTTCAGCCATGCCACGACCTGCGGCGCGGCACGGCCCGACCGCATCTTGCGGCTTTCCGAAATGACATTGGTGTCGATCAGGAACATCAATCCAGCTCGGCGGCACGCGATGCGATCTGCGCCTTTGGCGGGTCGAAATCGAAATCCTGATCATCATCGGGCATCAGCAGGTCGAACAGCGACGCGCCATGCCCGGCCAGCCGCTCATAATCGCGGATCGCCAGTACGACGAGCGAGGGCTTGTTGCGGTCGGTGATGAACACCGGGCCGGACTGCGCCGCCCGCTTGATGCTGCCGGGGTCGCGGTTGAATTCCCGGCTGGTGAAGGTCGCGGTCATCGGCATATCCCATATGTCGTTACATACAGACATAATATGTCGTCATTCCGCTGTCAACGCTCCGCCCTCCCCCCTGTCCTACAACCCGTCTCCCATGCCATGCTCCCCGTCATGCCCGACTCTCCCGACCTTCTCCACTTCACCCCGGTCCCGCTCCAGCGCCGCGCGCGCGGCTGGACGCCTGATGCGCAGGTGGCGTTCATCGCCGCGCTGGCCCAGTGCGGCATCGTCGCGCACGCGGCGCGGAGCGTCGGCTGTTCGCCGCGGTCGGCCTATCATCTGCGCGCGCGGCCCGGCGCGGACAGTTTCGCCGCCGCCTGGGACTGGGCGATCGAAATGGGGCTGGATGCCGCGCGGGATCGCGCCATGGCACTGATCCATGACGATGCGCCGCGACCGCTCTTCCGGGGCAGGCGGGAGGTTGGCTATCGCACCGGGCCGGACCATCGCATCATGTTCGCGGCGCTGCGGTCGCTGGCGGGCGACGTCGAAGGGCTGCGCGCCCACATGCCCCATCGTGTGCGGATCGACCAGCGCGAGCAGACGGAACAGGCGCGCAGCCATTTGTTATGATCTGTCGCCAATAGGAAATATCATGTCGCATTTACCGGGAAATATGCGAAGTTAAGCGGCAAATATCCTATCCCGGAGCGCTTGCATGACTGCCACTCGCCGCGATTTCCTTGTCGCCGGTTCCTCCGCCTTCGCGCTGGCCGCCCTGCCCGCCCGCGCCGCCACCGAAACACCAGACGCCCGCGCCGAAGCGACTCTCGCCACCATGGCCGAAGCGATGCTGGCCGATGCCCCCGAAAGCGCCAGCGGGCTAGGCATCGACACCGGCCCGCGCGCCGCGCTCAAACACCGGCTCGGCAATAAAAGCCCCGCGGGCCAAGCGCAGATCGCCGCCCATGTGACCGATCGGCTGAGCAAACTCCGCGCTATCGACCTTGCCCCGCTCTCCCCCGTCACCCGCACCAATGTGGAGGTCACCCGCGCCGCGCACGAACTGGCGGCGGAAGGGTTCGCCTTCCCCTTCGGCGACATGGCGATGATGAACAGCAACTGGTCCTACCGCAACGCGCCCTATGCCGTCGCCCAAAACACCGGCAGCTTTGTCGAGACCCCCGATTTCCTCGATAGCAACCACGCCATCGCTACCCCCGCCGATGCCGACGCCTATCTCGATCGCCTGACCGCCTATGCCGCCAATCTGGCGGGCGAGACGGAACGGCTGCGCCATGACGCAGGCATTGGCGTCACCGCCCCCGCCTTCCTGCTCGACAAGAGCATTGCCCAGATGGAGGCGGTGCGCGCCCTGCCGTTCGACCAGTGGGTGCCGGTCGCCTCCATCGCCCGCCGCACCGCGTCGATGCCCGGCGACTATGCGGCGAAGGCGCTCCAGATCGTGCGGGACAAGGTGGCCCCGGCGCTCGCCGCCCAGGTCGCCGAACTCAAACGCCAGCGCGCCACCGCCACTATGGACGCAGGCGTGTGGAAGCTGCCGCAGGGCGAGGCCTATTATGCCTGGGCGCTCAAAGCCGGGACCACGACCACCATGACCCCGGACGACGTGCATAGACTAGGGCTGGAGCAACTCGCCGCGCTGCAATCGGAAATGGACGGGCTGCTCAAGGGTCTGGGCATGACCAAGGGGACCGTGGGCGAACGGATGACCGCGATGGGCAAGGACCCGCGCTATCTCTTCCCCAATGACGACAAGGGGCGCGCGCAAATATTGGCCTATATTGACGGCCGCCTGACCGACATCCGCGCCCGTCTGCCCCGCGCCTTCGCCACGCTCGTCACCGCCAAGCTGATCGTCAAGCGCGTGCCGGTGGAGATAGAGGCGGGCGCGCCCGGCGCCTATGCCGGGGCCGGGTCCATCGACGGGACGATGCCCGGCAATTACTATATCAATCTGCGCGATACCAGCATCTGGCCGCGTTACGGCCTGCCGACGCTCACCTATCATGAAGGGATACCGGGCCATATCTGGCAAGGCGAATATACGTATAAACTGCCGCTGATCCGGTCCCTGCTCGCCTTCAACGCCTATAGCGAGGGCTGGGCGCTCTATGCCGAGCAATTGGGCGACGAACTGGGCGCCTATGACGGCGATGTCGCGGGGCGGCTGGGCTATCTCCAGTCGATCGCCTATCGCTGCTGCCGTCTGGTGGTCGACACCGGCCTCCACGCCAAGCGCTGGACCCGCGAACAGGCGATCCACTGGTTCGCCACCACCAACGGCTCGACGGTCGAGGATGTGCAGGGCGAGGTCGATCGCTACTGCGCCTGGCCAGGGCAGGCCTGCGGCTACAAGGTCGGCCATGGCGAAATCAACCGCTTGCGCACCATGGCGAAAACCGCACTGGGCGACCGCTTCGACTATCGCCTGTTCAACGACGCCGTGGTCAAGGGCGGCGGCGTGCCGATGACCGTGCTGGCCGGGCATGTCGAGGCATGGGTGGCGGAGCGACGATCGTGACAAACCTTCTCCCTCAAGGGAGAAGGATATGCAGCCTTACTGGCGCAGCCAGTTAGGCGAAGTTGGATGAGGGTGTGCTACGCCATGATGGCACGCTTCCGACAAGTCGGACACCCTCACCAGCTGCGACTAGTGGATTGATTTTGACACTTGCATCCCCTGGCGGCTGGGATGGGTCTGCAAATGTCAAAATCGTAAAATCCACTAGAATCAAAAGAATGCTAGTGGTCCGAAAAGATTCTGACATTTGAACACGCCTTATCCCATAGGGTAGCAAATGTCAGAATCGGACCACTAGGCAGCAAGCTGCCAAGTCTGCGCAACCTCTCCCTCAAGGGAGAGGATAAACCACCTTTACCCCACAAACGCCCGCTCGATCACGAACTGCCCCGGCGCGGCATTCGAGCCTTCGGTAAAGCCGTTCGCTTCAAACCAGGCCGCGAACTGCTTGATCATCTCCATGCTGCCGCACATCATGATCCGGTCGGTTTCGGGATCGAACCTGGGTGCGCCCGGAATCCCCTCGAACAGCACCCCGCTCTCGACGAGCTTGTCGATCCGCGCGGTATGGCCGTCAAACGGCTCGCGGGTCACGGTCGGCACATAATGGAACTGGGCGGGCGCCTGTTCCGACACCAGCGGATCCTCCGCCCATTTGGATTCCAGCTCCTCGCGGAAGGCCAGATCGCTCACCCGGCGCACTGAATGGACCGCCACGACCTGCTCGTAAAATTCATAGACGTCCGGGTCACGCGAGAGGCTCAGGAACGGGGCCAGGCCCGTGCCGGTCGACAGCATGAACAGCCGCTTGCCCGGCAGCAGCGCGTCGGTCACCAGCGTCCCGGTCGGCTTGCGGCCCAGATAAATCTGGTCGCCCGGCTCGATCAGCTGAAGCTTGCTGGTCAGCGGACCATCCTCGACCTTGATCGACAGAAATTCCAGCTCCTCGTCCCACGAAGGACTGGCGACCGAATAGGCGCGCAGCAGCGGCTTGCCATTTTCGCCCTTCAGGCCGATCATCACAAACTCGCCGGAGCGGAAGCGGAAGCTGGCCGGGCGGCTGATGCGGAAGCTGAACAGATGCTCGTTCCAGTGCCGCACCGACAGCACCGTTTCCACGCTCAGCGCGCCGGTGGGTTCCAAGTGCGGCTTTTCGATCGTCACGTCGGTCAAGACCTTCTTCCTTGCCATCTATGCGCGCCTGCCGGGCGGGCAACGCCAGTTGCGTATCGTTCGCAACAACTGATATTAGCCGCGAATGGAGCCAACGCCGCATGAAGGCAAGGCGAAAAAAACTTGGGGGGCCGATAGCTGGCCCCCGCCGTCATCAGGATTTCAGCCGAACAGCCCCTTGGCCAGGCCGCCCAGTTCATTGAGCGGATTGCCGTCGCCATCACGATCGAACATCCCGCCAAGCTTCCCCAATATCGCTTCGGGACCGCCGAACTGGCCCAGCAATTCCTGCAACTTGTCCGCCGACACGCCATGTTCCGCCGCCGTTTCAGCGAGCGCGGCCACGCTGGTTTCGCCCGACCCGATCTTGCCGCTGATTTCGGTCATCAATCCCTGCATCTGTTCCGGCGTCACGCCGATCTGCGCCGCGATCGCTTCCAGACCGCCTACCTTGCCAATGAGATCGTCGAACATGCCCATCATCGTCACTCCTGCTTCACAACGTCGGGCAGCATAGCATCGTTACGCATGTGCAAAAAGAAAAAGGGCCGGAAGGATCGCTCCCCCGGCCCCGATTTTTCACGATTGCGCCGGATCAGGCGGCGACGGTCAGCGCCGCGCTGCGGACGCCCTCGTCCACATGATCCTCAAACTGCGCGAAATTGTCGACGAACTGCTTGACCAGCACGGCGGCGGTTTCGTCATAGGCGTTGGCGTCCGCCCACATCGCGCGCGGATCCAGAATGGTCGATTCGACACCAGCGACCGCCACCGGCACGTCGAAGCCGAAATTGGGATCGGTGCGGAATTCGGCTTGGTTCAGGCTGCCGTCGAGCGCGGCATTGAGCAGCGCGCGGGTGACCTTGATCGGCATCCGCTTGATCCCCGGCATCGTCGCCTTGCCACCGGCCCAGCCGGTATTGACCAGCCAGCAGGTAACCCCGCCCTTGTTGATCCGCTCTTTCAGCAGATTGCCATAGACGCTGGGGTGACGCGGCATGAAGGGCGCGCCAAAGCAGGTAGAGAAGGTCGCGGTCGGCTCGGTCACACCGATTTCGGTGCCAGCGACCCGCGCGGTATAGCCGGACAGGAAGTGATACATCGCCTGCTCCGGGGTCAGCCGCGCGATCGGCGGCAGGACGCCATAGGCGTCGGCGGTCAGGAAGATGATATTCTTCGGGACCGGACCCAGATTCTTCTCCGACGTGTTGGGGATGAAGTCGATCGGGTAGGAACCGCGGCTGTTTTCGGCCAGGCTATTGTCGTCCAGGTCGATCTCGCGAGTCTCCTCGTCGATCACGACATTTTCCAGCACCGTGCCGAAACGCTTGGTGGTGGCGAAAATCTCCGGCTCGGCCTCGGCCGACAGGTTGATCATCTTGGCGTAGCAGCCACCCTCGAAATTGAACACGGCGGTGTCCGACCAGCCATGCTCGTCATCGCCGATCAGCGTGCGGCTGGCGTCCGCCGACAGGGTGGTCTTGCCCGTGCCGGACAGGCCGAAAAACACAGCGGTGTCGCCGTTCGGGCCGATATTGGCCGAACAGTGCATCGGCATCACGCCCTTCACCGGCAGCAGATAGTTGAGGATGCCGAACACCGACTTCTTCATTTCACCGGCATAGGCGGTGCCGCCGATCAGGATCAGCTTCTCGGTGAAGTTGACCGCCACCACCGTCTCGCTGCGGCAGCCATGGCGCGCCGGGTCAGCCTTGAAGCTGGGCAGGTCGATGATCGTATATTCAGGCGCAAAGCTCGCCAATTCGTCCGCGCTCGGACGGACCAGCAGCGTGCGGATGAACAGATTGTGCCAGGCACGTTCGTTGATGACGCGCACATTGACGCGATGTTCAGGCTGCGAACCGCCAAACAGGTCGGCGACATAGAGCGTGTCTTTCTCGCCCAGCGCCTTGAAAAAATCTTCCTTCAGCGCAGCGAACTGCTCCGGCGTCATGCCGCGATTGGTATCGCCCCACCACACCGTCGATTCGGTTTCGGCGTCGCGGACGATGAACTTGTCCTTGGCGCTGCGGCCGGTATGCTTGCCGGTCTTGACGACCAGCGGGCCGTCCTTCGACAATATGCCTTCGCCGTTGCGGATCGCCGCCTCGACCAAAGGCGCGGTGCCGAGATTCCAGAACTGGACGGCATTGGTCGTAATGCCCTGGTTGACCAGGGTGATTGAGGATTTGGCCTGCACGCCTTTGCTCCTGATGTAATAATTCCGTGTCACAAACATCTGCATATTCGCGACCGGTCCGCCCCTCAGCGCCGCTGTCTTGTGCGCGGCGTCATTCCTGCAGACATTTGGGGGCATAAGGCTTTGCGGATGGTGCGTCAAATCCCTGTGGTCCGGCGTTTGTCCCGAATAGCGACTCTTATACCGCAGGATCGGCTGCACCTGCCTTCCTTGCAGCGCGCGCTGGCATGGTCTAACGCTCTGTCCGCCCCCGTCCTCACATATTCCTGGCCACACATTTTTCTGGGATGCCGCATGACAGCAACCATCGCCCTGGTGGATGACGACAAGAATATCCTGACGTCCGTGTCGATCGCGCTCCAGACCGAAGGCTTCATGACGCGGGTCTATTCCGATCCCGAAGGCGCGCTGAAAGCGCTGCTCGACAATCCTGCCGATCTGGCCGTGTTCGACATCAAGATGCCGCGCATGGACGGCCTCGAACTGCTGCGCCGCCTGCGTGAAAAAAGCCCGATGCCGGTCATTTTCCTGACGTCCAAGGCCGATGAGCTGGACGAGGCGCTGGGGCTGGCGATGGGCGCGGACGACTATATCTCCAAACCCTTTTCCCAGCGGCTGCTGATCGCCCGCATCCGCGCGATCCTGCGCCGCGCCGAAGTCAGCCGCACCCCCGAAACCCCCGACCAGCCAGTCGCCGACCCGATCATCCGCGGGCGACTGGAAATGGACCCGGCCCGTCACAGGGTGAAATGGAACGGGCAGGACGTGACGCTGACCGTCACCGAATTTCTCATCCTCGAAACGCTGGCCGCCCGCCCCGGCGTGGTCAAGAACCGCAACCAGTTGATGGACGCCGCCTATCAGGATGACGTCTATGTCGACGACCGCACCATCGACAGCCATATCAAGCGGCTGCGGCGCAAATTCCGCGAGGTAGATTCCGATTTCAACGCAATCGACACACTCTATGGCGCCGGATATCGCTTCTCCGAAGAGTGACGGCATGGGTGCTGACGGCCTGCGCTGGTCCGGGCGGATCAGCCTCACGCCGCGCATCCTGGCCGTCAACGTCTTTGCGCTGGCGCTGCTGGCGGGGGGATTCTTCTATCTCGACAGCTATCGCACGCGCATCGTCGACGCACGGCTGGAACAGTCCGCGCGGGAGCTGCAATTGCTGGCGATCGGGCTGGAAAGCGCGCCGCCCGAACGGCAGGGCCAGCTGATCGCCGCCTATGCCCGCCAGACCGGCGACCGGGTGCGCCGCTACGCCCCCGACGGCCATCGCCTGTCCGACAGTTTCGCCATGAACGCGCCGCGCTATCGGCTGCGCCAGCCGTCGGAAGAAGGCTGGCAGCGCCATGTCGCCCGTTTCCTGGACAAGGCGATGGACCGGGTCGTATCGGCTGACCGTCCGCCAGACTTTACCGAACCGACCGTCGATCGCGCCGATGCCTGGCCCGAAGTGCAACTGGCGCGCAAGACCGGGCGACCCCAGGCGGTCAATCGCTACGCCCCCGACCGGACCTTCGTGATTTCCGCCGCCATGGTGATGCGCGACGGCACCAGCCTGCTGGCGACCGAAAATGCCCGTGACATCACCCGCACCGTCCGGGCGGAGCGGTTGCGGCTGGGCATGGTGCTGGCCGTCGCCGCGCTCGCCTCGGTGCTGCTCTCGCTGTTCCTGGCCCGCACCATCGTGCTGCCGCTCCAGCGCCTTGCCCGCGCCGCCGTGCGGGTGCGGCTGGGCCGGGCGCGGCAGGTTACCGTGCCGCGCCTGCCCGAACGACGTGACGAAATCGGGATGCTGGCGCGCGCCCTGTCGGACATGAGCCAGGCACTGCGCCAGCGGATCGACGCGACCGACGCCTTTGCCGCCGATGTCAGCCATGAGCTTAAAAACCCCATCGCCTCGCTCCGCTCCGCGCTCGATGCGCTCGATCGGGTCGACCGGCCCGACCTGCGCGCGCAGCTGATGGCGATCGCGCAGGACGATGTCCGCCGCCTCGACCGGCTGGTCACCGACATTGCCGAAGCCTCCCGCGTCGATGCCGAACTCTCGCGCACCCGGTTCGAGCCGATCGATCTGGGCCAGCTGATCGAAAAGATCGTCGGCGCCCATGAAGCGCGCGGCGTGCCGCGCGGCGTCCGCCTCGCCTTCGCCCGCCCGCGCAAGGATGTCGCGGTGGTGCTGGGCGAAGAACAGCGGCTGGTGCGCGTGCTGGAAAATCTGATCGACAATGCCATTTCCTTCTCGCCCGACGGCGGACTGGTTCAGGTGGTCGCAACCGTCGCGGACGATCAGGTGCTGGTCAGTGTGGAGGATGAGGGGCCGGGCGTCCCGGAATCGGAGCGCGAACATGTGTTCCGCCGCTTCCACAGCGTCCGCCCCGAAGGCGAAAGTTTCGGCAAACATTCCGGCCTTGGCCTCGCCATTGCCCGCTCGATCATCGACGGCCATCAGGGCCGCATCAGCATCGCCGACCGGCAAGACGCCCAGAGCGGCGCCTGCTTCATCCTGCACCTTCCCATGGCGGTGGCGCGCGATCCCGGCATGGTGTCGGAATGATCGCCATCGCCCGGCCATCGCGGTTGGCGACGGCCCGATAGCGGGCTAGGGTAGCGGGCCATCATGTCGACCGTGCCCATCCCCCGTCGGCGCTTCCACCGCCTTGCCCTTGCCGCGCTGCCCGGCCTGCTTGCGCTGCTTGGCGGCTGCTCCAGCGAGAATAACGACCCTGTGGTCGTCAGCGTCGTGGGCGACCGGGATGATTTCGCCAAACCCTTGCAACATCTGCCTGATCCCGGCGCCAAGCTGATCCTGGAAGC
Source organism: Sphingobium sp. FG58 (assembly GCF_057809055.1). Taxonomy (NCBI): domain Bacteria; kingdom Pseudomonadati; phylum Pseudomonadota; class Alphaproteobacteria; order Sphingomonadales; family Sphingobiaceae; genus Sphingobium; species Sphingobium sp. FG58. The sequence continues at coordinate 44,067 of NZ_JBMDJF010000022.1, forward strand.
GACCGCGCAGGGGCTGGTCGCGTTCGACGCCAGCGGCGACATATTGCCCGCACTCGCCCAGCGCTGGATCGTCGAGGATGACGGGCGCAGCTATATTTTCCGCCTGCGCCGCGCCTTCTGGGCCAATGGCGCGCGCGTCACCGCGCCCGACGTCGCGCGGATGCTGATGGCGCGGATCGAATCGCTGCGCCGCTTCGACCCGGACGGACCGCTGGACGCGGTGCAGGCCGTCATCCCGATGACCGGCGAAGTGATCGAAATCCGCCTGGCCGCCGCCCGTCCCCACATCCTCCAGATGCTCGCCCAGCCGCAAATGGCCATCGTCTCGCGCGACGGCGGCACTGGCCCTTATCGGCGCAAGACATGGGGCAAGGCGGTGATCCTGACCCCGGTCGACCGGCTGAGCGGCGGGGACGAGCCGGAAGAAACGCCGGTCCCCGCCTGGCAGACGCGGGTCGTGCGTTCCGAACGGGCAGCGCTGGCGATCATACGCTTCCGCGAACGCCAGGCGGCGCTGGTGCTGGGCGGACGCCTAGCCGACCTGCCGCTGCTGGTCACCGCGGGAATCGATCGTGACGCGGTGCGCGCCGATCCGGTGCAGGGCTTGCTGGGGCTGGCAGTGACCGGCCGGGGCCGCCTGCTGGACGATGACGGGGTGCGCGCAGCCATCAACATGGCGATCGACCGCAGCCAGATTCCCGCCCTGCTGCCGATCGGCGGCTGGGCAACCAGCAACCGCATCGTCCCCGACCAGCTTGACCTTGGCCGTCCGCCGACAGAACCCGACTGGGCGGCGCTGTCGCTGGAGGATCGACGGGCGCAGGCGCGCGCGACCATCGACCGCTGGCGCACCGATCGCGGCGCGCCGCCGCCATTGCGTATCGCCCTGCCGCAGGGTCCGGGCGCAACCCTGCTGTTCGGGCTGCTGCGCCGCGATCTTGGCGCGATCGGCTTGGCCGTCCGCCGCGTCCCCCTCACCAGCGACGCGGACCTGCGGCTGATCGACGAAGTCGCCGCCTATGACAGCGCGCTCTGGTATCTGGGCCGGGTCGGCTGCGCCCGCAAAATCCATTGCAGCAATGAAGCCGATGCCCAACTCCAGGCCGCGAGCCTCGCCAGTTCGCTGGCCGATCGCACGGCCCGCATCGCGCAGGCCGAAGCGCTGATGGTCGCGCATAATGGCTATATCCCGCTCGGCGCACCGATCCGCTGGTCGCTCGTGTCCAAGCGGCTCAACGGCTTCCTGCCCTCGCCCCGTGCGCGCCACCCATTGAACCATCTGTTCCGCCGCACCAATTAGGAAGGGCAACAGGAGACGCTTTGCCCATGCCGATTTCGCCCGATCCCGCAAAGGCTGGCGCCCGCGCCATGCCGGGCTTTGGCCGCGACCCTGCTTCGGTCCGCCGTCGCATCGAAACGATGGAGGAGGTGCTGGAGCGGCTGTTCGTCGTTCCCGGCATCAACCGCCCGGTCGGCATCGACAGCATCGTCGGGCTGGTCCCGGTGATCGGCGACCTGGCAACCGCGTCGATGGGCATCTGGATGATCTGGGAAGCCCGAAACCTCGGCATGTCGAAATGGCAGTTGACCCGCATGTCGGCCAATGTCGGGGTCGATACGCTGCTGGGCGCCATCCCCCTTGTCGGCGACCTGTTCGACTTCGCCTTCCGATCGAACAGCCGCAACCTGCGCATCATCCGCAAGCATCTGGACAAGCATCATCCCTCGACCGTGACGATCGAGCGCTAGCGATTAGCGGGGCGCAATCCGCACATAGCTTGCGACCGGCGCGCCGCCCTGATGCGCCGGGCAACGGGCAAATTTCATCGCCCGGTCCATGCACAGCCACACTTCGCTCAGCCAATTGTCGCGCGTCGTCGTGACGCGCAGCATGTTCGGCTTCAGCCCCCGATTGGCGCGGGCAAAGGCTTGCGCGAATTGCCCCACGGTCAAATTCCTGGTGCGCGCCAGCGCCCCCATGTCGGGATAGCGGATCGACTCGTAGAGGCTGCGCGACCGGTCGAAATATTGCTTCGGCTTGCTCGTCATGCAGGTGCCATGCTTGGCCCATTCATGCTGGATCAGCTGGACCGAGGGCGTCGCGCACAGATTGTCCCGGATCACCGCGCGCGGCACCAGATCGGCCGCGCGGCAATATTGCGGCCACTTCTTGCCATAACCATCGGGCCACAGCCCATGCAGGGTAAAGCCGAACCGGCCATTGCGCCCGCCGCACTGAAGCGCACTGCGTCCGCCCGTCGCGGTCGAACAATATTGCGGCGACCAGCTGAGCGCCAGCGTATAGCTGCCGATCGGCAGGATGCGCCTCGGCTCCTGCGCGCTTGGTCCCTCGATATCGGGCCGTTCGATCCGCGCCGGCGGGCTGCACTGGGCGGATTGCGCCAGCGCCGTCCCCGGCATCGCGATCAGCGCCAGCATGGCCAGCCGTTCAAGCATAAGCAAAATCCAGCCCGATGTCCGCCGCGGGGGCCGACTGGGTCAGCCGCCCGACGCTGATATAGGTGACGCCCGTTTCCGCCTTCGCCCGGATCGTCTCCAGCGTCACCCCGCCCGACGCCTCGGTCGGCACCCGCCGGGCGACCAATGCCGTCGCCGCGCGCAGCATTGCCGCATCCATATTGTCGAGCAGCAAATGGGTCGCCCCGGCGGCCAGCGCCGGTTCGATCTGGTCGATCCGGTCGACTTCGACGATGATCTGCTGCACCCCGGCATCGACCGCGCGGCGCACCGCTTCGCCGACCGACCCAGCCACCGCGACATGATTATCCTTGATCATCGCCGCGTCCCACAGCCCCATGCGATGATTGGTCGCCCCGCCCATCCGCGTCGCATATTTCTCAAGGACGCGCAGCCCCGGAATGGTCTTGCGCGTGTCCAGCAGCGTCGCGCCCGTCCCGGCGATCGCATCGACATAGGCCCGCGTCATCGTCGCGATGCCGCTCAGATGCTGGACCGTATTGAGCGCCGACCGCTCCGCCGTCAGCATCGCCCGCGCCTTCCCACGAATCCGCAAAATGTCGGTCCCCGCCGCGACCTGATCCCCATCCTGACGCAGTTGTTCAATCACCACATCAGGATCAAGCGCCCGAAAAAACGCCACCGCCACCGGCAACCCCGCCAGCGTCACCGCATCGCGCGTGTCCATCACCCCGTCGAACATCGCGTCCGCGGGGATCACCGCCTCGCTGGTGACATCGCGCCCGTCCGGGCCGAGATCTTCGGCAAGCGTGGAAGCGACGAAAGCGGCAAGGTCGAAATGGGGGAGGGAGAAGGTCATCACCGCGCCCCCAAATCCCCCAACCCTACCGTCGCACTCGCCATTTCCAGCATCCGGTCCAGGCTCTTCTTCGCGCCCAGCCGCAGCGTCTCGTCCATCTCGATGCGCGGCTGTAGGTCGCGCAGCGCCAGATACAGCTTCTCCATCGTGTTGAGCGCCATATAGGGGCAGATGTTGCAGTTGCAGTTGCCGTCCGCACCGGGCGCGCCGATGAACGTCTTTTCCGGCACCGCCTTTTCCATCTGGTGGATGATATGCGGTTCGGTCGCGACGATCAGCGTGTCGCCGGGCATCGTCTTGGCGAAATCAAGGATGCCACTAGTCGATCCGACATAATCGGCATGATCGACGATATAGGGCGGACATTCGGGGTGCGCGGCGATCGGCGCGTCGGGGTGCTGGACCTTGAGCTTCAGCAATTCGGTCTCGCTGAACGCCTCATGCACGATGCACACGCCCGGCCACAGCAGCATGTCGCGGCCCAGCTTACGCTTCAGATAGCCGCCCAGATGCTTGTCGGGACCGAAGATGATCTTCTGATCCTTCGGGATCTGCGACAATATCTTCTCGGCGGACGAGGATGTCACGATAATGTCGGACAGCGCCTTCACCTCGGCCGAACAGTTGATGTAGCTCAAGGCGATATGATCAGGATGCGCCTCGCGGAACGCCTTGAACTGGGCGGGCGGGCAACTGTCCTCCAGGGAGCAACCGGCATCCATGTCGGGCAGTACGACGATCTTGTCGGGCGACAAAATCTTGGCCGTCTCCGCCATGAAGCGCACACCGCAAAAGGCGATGACATCCGCATCCGTCTCCGCCGCCTTGCGCGACAGTTCCAGCGAGTCGCCGACGAAATCGGACAGGTCCTGAATTTCAGGGCTTTGATAATAATGACCCAGGATCACGGCGTTGCGCTCCTTGCGCAGCCGCTCAATCTCTGCGCGCAGGTCGGTGCCCTGCGGAATGCCGGTAAAAGCGTTCATATGCCTAAAACTCCTCGGTCCCTGTTGAGCGCCCTAACGCTGCCGTTGCCGGTTGGCCAGCACCTCGTTGATCGGTGTGGTCACGTCCCAGCGCTCACCATTCCTCCCCTTGCGCTCCGGCGGAAAGGTGACGATCACCTGCGCATCGCCATAGCCCGCCGCGGTAAGCGGTGCCGTCATCAGCTTGCCGATCGCCGCCCGGCCATAATCGCGCGCCTGCGCCAGGCGTTCGGGCGAGCGCGCGGTCGCCAGCGCGCGGCTCTGGGCATGGACGGACACGCGGCGGCTCAGCGCCTCGCTCGCCTGCCGGGTCACGAACAGGCCGTTGGTCTGCACCAAAGTGCGGCGGCTTTCGTCGACATTGGGCTTGCCCGGCATCACGTCCGGCGCGTTGACGATCAGCGTGCGGGTCTGCCCGTTCCATTCCAGATCGCCCGCGTCCAGCTTGCTCACATCGACGAAATAATCGACCGAGAAGGGCATTTTGACGACCTGATCGGATTTCAGCAGACCAAAGCCGCGCACATCCTGCGCGCTGCTCTGGATCGTGCCGTTGAGTTCGGAGACTTTCAGGCTGCTGACCCCGGACAGCTTGGCCGCGATCACCTTGGTGACGGCAGACCCGTCCTCCTCCACCGCCACGACATAATCGCGGTCATAGCGCTGCCAGCCAAGCCACATCGCTCCGGCCACGAACAGCAGGACCAGCCCGGCCGCAACCGGCCCGGCATAGCGTTTCAGCGCATCTGCCACAGGCCGTCCGCCGCGCGCACGATCCCGCGCTGATCAAGGTCGATCAGATGCGCCAGCACCGATCGCCCGGCGGCGGCATGCAGGCGCGGATCGACGCCCTTATACATTTCGGCCACCATGTCGGGGATGACGCTGTCGCCATTGCGCTCCAGAAAGCGCAATATCTGGCCCTCGCGCTGCTTGCGATGCCCCATCATGCCGCGCACCAGCCGCTGCGGATTGTCGATCGGCTCGCCATGGGCGGGATAATAGACCGCATCCTCGCGCTCCAGCAGCCGCTGCATTGACCGCATATAATCGGCCATATCGCCATCGGGCGGAGAAATCACGCTGGTGGACCAGCCCATGACATGATCGCCGGTGAACAGCGCCTGTTCCTCGACCAGCGCAAAGCAGAGGTGATTGGACGTATGCCCCGGCGTCGCCACCGCCTCCAATGTCCAGCCGTCGCCCGCCAGCCGTTCGCCATCGGCCAGCACCCGGTCGGGGCGATAGGCCGCATCGAACGCCGCATCGGCGCGCGGCCCGTCATCGTCCAGCGTCAACGGCGCGCAGCCGATCACCGGCGCGCCAGTCATGGCGCTCAAGGGGCGCGCTGCCGGGCTATGGTCGCGATGGGTATGGGTGCAGACGATCGCGACCACAGGCCGCCCCGCAATCGCCGCCATCAGCGCCGCCAGATGGTCCGCCTCGTCCGGGCCGGGATCGATCACCGCCACGTCGCTGCTCCCGACCACATAGGTCTGGGTGCCTGTAAAGGTGAAGGGCGACGGATTGGGCGCCAGCACGCGGGCGACCAGCGGCGACAGCGGCATCGCCACGCCGGTTGGCAGGTCGGCCAGATCAAAAGGGGGTGCCATGCTTCCCATGTGCCTATTTCTCACCGGATTTCAAGGCCGCGCCTGTCCTATCGGCCCCGCTGCTGCTACGCTGTCGCCACGGCTCTTTCCCATCGTCGGCCCCGGCCCGCTGCTTGCCCGGCAGTCCCCAACCTCTTAGCGAAGTAATAAAACGTCTCTATATTGTTCTTTTATGTCTCATTTGCCGGGAAATATGCGAAGTTAAGCCCGCCATTTCCTATTTTCCCACGCCTGCCCTAGACAGGCCATATGCCCTCCCCAGACCTTATCGAACGCTGGCGTCATCATCTCAGCCTCGACCGGCGGCGATCGACCCATACGGTGCGCGCCTATGTCGCGACCGCCGAGCGGCTCATCGCCTTTCTGGAGGCGCATCATGGCGAGCAAGTCACCGTCCCGCTGCTCGCCCGGCTGGAGCAAGCGGACCTGCGCGCCTTCCTCACCGCGCGGCGGATGGACGGGATCGGCAATCTGTCGGCGGCGCGCGAATTGTCCGCCGTGCGCGGTTTCCTGCGTTTCATCGGGGGCGAGGAAGCCCGCGTCCCGCTGCTCAAAGGCCCGCGCACCAAGCGCGGCCTGCCCCGCCCCATCTCCCCCGACGAAGCCGTCGCGCTGGCGCAGGACATTGCCGAGGGCGCACGCGAACCGTGGATCGGCGCGCGCGACTGGGCGGTGCTGCTGCTACTCTATGGCGCGGGCCTCCGCATCGGCGAAGCGATGGGTCTGACCGGCGCGGTGCTGCCCTTGAGCGAAACCCTGCGCGTCACCGGCAAGCGGGGCAAGATGCGCGTCGTCCCGCTGCTGCCGCAGGTCCGCGCCGCGATCGACGCCTATGTGGCGCTTTGCCCCTACCCCATGACCCGCGACGAAATGCTGTTTCGCGGCGCACGCGGCGGCCCGCTCTCCCCCGCCCTCATCCGCCGCGCGGTACAGGGCGCACGGGGACGCCTCGGCCTCTCGGATCGCACCACGCCCCACGCGCTGCGCCACAGCTTCGCCACCCATTTGCTGGGCCGCGGCGCGGACCTGCGCAGTCTGCAGGAACTGCTCGGCCATGCCAGCCTGTCCTCGACCCAGGTCTACACCCAGGTCGATGCCGCGCATCTGATGGACGTCTATCGCAACGCCCATCCCCGCGCCTGAATCCCTACCTCCGTGGGGGGGGGGGGGGGGGGGGGGGGGGGGGGGGGGGGGGGGGGGGGGGGGGGGGGG
>NZ_JBMDJF010000023.1:0-51152 GCF_057809055.1 Sphingobium sp. FG58
ACTTCGCTCGAAACGAACGGATTAAGGCACCGTCTCCACCAGCTCCGCAATCTCGAACGCATAGCTTTTCCAGCCGCGCATCCGCGCGCCATCCTCCGCCGCCGCGCGCTTCTTCTTTGCCTCGGCCAGTGACCGCACATGGCCCCAGAACACTTCCGTCTTGCCATTGTCCAGCACAGCGACGATCCGCCAATAATGGGTGAAGGGGTCCGCGGTCGGCCCGATCGTCTTGACATAGCCGTCCGGCAAGGTCGCGGTCAGATAGCGTTTTCGGCGCGCCATTCGCCTAAGCCCGATAGCGGTGCAGCCCCGCCCCGTTTGCGCGCAACCAGGCCCGCGCAGGTCGCGGGTCCACCCCATAAATCCGCGCATGGGCGGCGTGGAAGGCCGGGCTGTGGTCCATATGCAGCAGATGCGCCAGCTCATGCGCCACGGTCGACCGGCGTACCTCCGGCGGGCAGAGGATCAGCCGCCAGCTATAGCGGATCGCGCCGGACGAGGTGCAACTGCCCCAGCGGCTGCGCGGATCGCCCACGCCCACCGACGCAACGATCAGCCCATGGTCGCGCGCCAACTCCTGCGTCTCGACTTCCAGCACCGCCCGCGCCCGCGCCACCAGCCAGCGCTGCACCCGCGCACTCACCGACTCCGCCGCCCCGCCCAGCATCAGCCGATCACCCTCAAGCCGAATCGTGCGCGACGCGCCTTCGACCCAGCAGATGCGCACCTCCCGTCCCTCCAGCGGAAAGACCGCGCCATCCTCCAGCAATGTCACCGCCGGTTGCCCCGCCATCTGCGTGCGCACCCAGCCCTCATGCTGCTGCGCCCAGCCCAGTGCGCGTTTCAGGTTCGCCCGCACCGGCATCGACAGCCGTAATTCGCCCCGCGCCCCGTCGATCGTCAGCCGGTAGGCCCGCGCCCGTGCCGACCGCCGCACCCGCACCGGCATTGCGACGCCGTCGATAACGATCGCGGCGTCGGGATCAGATGTCCCGGTCGACAAGATGATTCTCCAGGTCGCCCGCTTCCGCCTCCGCCACGGTCCAGCCGCGCACCGATTCCTGCGCGCGATGCACCGCTTCCCGGTCACCACTCACCAGATAATGCCAGTCCGGCAGCGGCTCGCCCGCCTCGCGCAGGCGATAGGCGCAGGTGCGCGGCAACCAGCTGATCTGCTTCACCTTGGCCGGGGTCAGCCGCACGCAGTCAGGCACGAATTTGCGGCGATTCTTGTAGCTGGTGCATTGGCCGCTATGGCGGTCGAGCAGGCGGCAGGCGACATTGGTGGGGTAGATATGCCCCGTATCCTCATCTTCCGCCTTGTGCAGGCAGCATTTGCCACAGCCATCGCACAACGCCTCCCATTGGGCAGCGTCGAGCGTGTGGAGAGGCTTTTCCCAGAAGTGCGTCACTTGACCCATTTTTTGAAGAAAGCGAGGACGATATCTTCCGAGCCTTCATTCTCATTCGGAGTGGCGGGATTATCGACAGGCACTAGCGCGATCGGGCTACCATCTGGTGCGAAAAAATAAGGGGTGCGCGAATGACCAACTAGATACTCGCTACTCCCTTCACTTTTCTCCGCATTATAGATCACAGCAAAATCCTTGGCGACCTTCGCAATCTGCTCCGGCGTGCCGGTCAGGCCTATGAGGCGCGGGTGGAAAGCGGCGACATAGGGTTTCAGGATTGCGGGCGTATCGCGCGCCGGATCGACGCTGATGAAGATCGGCTGCACCTTCGCCGCCAGCGCGGGCTGCGCTTTCTCAAACTGGGCAAAGGCCTGCATGATGCGTTGCAGGTCGACCGGGCAGACATCGGGACAATAGGTATAGCCGAAATAGACCAGGCGATACTGGCCCTTGAAATCGTCCCAGCTTTTGGGCTTGCCATCCTGATCGGTCAGGGTGAAGGGCGCGCCGATCCGCGCGCCAGCCAGTTCGCCCGGCGCACTGTCGCCGCTTGATGCGTTTCCGTCCGCCCCCATATTGCACGCAGCCAGCAAGGCCAGCAGCGGCAGGGCGATCGCAATCTTTGCTTTGTTCATGGTGCCGCCAGCCATGCCTTGCTATGGGCCGATTTGCAAATGATACGGGGCAGATGATGAGCAAGACCGGGTTGAGCGCATGGATGGGTCTGGGACGCGCCGCCGCGCTGACGCTGGCGCTGCTGTCCCCGGTCGCGGCGCAGGCGCAATTTTCCGACAATTATAATTTCCTCAAAGCCGTGAAGGATGCCGACGGGCAGAAGGTCACCGACCTGCTGCAAAAACCCGGCTCCACCGTGGTCAACAGCCGCGACGTCACGACCGGCGAAACCGCGCTGCACATCGTCATCGCGCGGCGCGACGCCACCTGGCTCGCCTTCATGCTGGCCAAGGGGGCCAACCCCAATCTGGCCGACAATGCGGGTAATCCCCCGCTGATGAAGGCGGTGCAGGGCCGGTTCGAGGAAGGCGTGCGCACGCTGATCGCCCATGGCGCGCAGGTGGACAAGACCAATGGCAGCGGCGAAACCCCGCTGATCCGTGCGGTGCAGTTGCGCGACCTGGGCCTTGTCCGGCTGCTGGTGGCGCAGGGCGCCAATCCCGACAAGCGCGACAGCATCGCCGGCATGTCCGCCCGCGACTATGCCAACCGCGACAACCGCACCCCCGGCCTCATCGAAGCCCTAGCCGCCGCCAAAACCAGCGCAGCGCCCAAGGGACCGGTGCAGGGTCCGGTGTTCTGAGGCAAAACGCCGCCTACCACCCGATCTCCGCCGCATGATCGGGGTCGCTGATCGCTGTCAGCCGCCGCGCCGCGCGCCGGGCAAAGCGTAACGTCTCCGCCTTGCGCCGGGCCGCGGCCAATGGCTCGATCGGCGCGGGGCGGACCAGTTCGGCGTCATATTGGTCCGCGACGATCAGCCCGGTGCGCGCGGGCCATAGCGCCTCACTGTCGAACAGGGACAGGTCGAACCCCATCGGCACCGCCCAATAATAGCGATCGCAATAGTCGAAATAGTCGGGCCACTTCATGTCGCCCAGCAAATCCGCGCGGCTGCATTTGATCTCCACGATCGTCAGCCGCCCTGCCCCGTCGATCGCCATGATGTCGGCACGCCGCCCGTTGGGCAGCGGCACTTCCAATATGCCGCTCATGTCATGGCGAAAGAACAGCCGCAACGTCCCCCGCGCCACCGCCAGCGCGGTGCCGTCGGTCAACGGGGAACAGCTTTCGATCGGGGCGCTACTCATGGCGCGACTTTAGAACAGGTCGGGAACAAAAGAAAAGGCCGATTCGGCAAACACCAAATCGGCCTTTTCATGATCCACCCCAAAAGATGCGCGCCAATCGCGCGCCGTCCCTCAACGATAGAAAATATGATTGTCGATCATCGCCAGCTTGGCCTTGCCCCAACCCGGCGAAACGCGGCGGGCGTGGAAGAAAAGCGCGCCTTCGGCCGGGCTGTTCCAGCTGTCGTTCATCGCGATCTGGGCGATGGCGACGGCTTCGCGCCAATCGCGGCTGTCGATGCGGATCGGCGGCATCCCGTGGCCACGCACGAAGCTGAACTGGCTGGGCTGATAGACGACGCCGCACAGGCTGTCGGCGAAACGGCCAGACTTGGCGCGGTTGATGATCACCCGTGCCACGGCCAGCTGGCCTTCCAGGCTTTCGCCCTTGGATTCGAAATAGACCGCTCCGGCCAGGCACTTCATGTCGCCGTCCACGGCTTCTGCGTCGCCATGGGCGGCAACCAGCGCGGACAGGCTGCTCGCCTGGACGTCGGATTCGGGAGAATAAGTGCGGTCGGCCTTGGAGGCCGAGGCCAGCGGCTGCACGATTTCGCGCGGCGCGGCAAAAGTGATGGCGGGCTTTTGGGCGGCCGCGGGCGCTGGAATCAGCGCATTGTCCCTGGACAGGGAAGCTACCGACTGGACCGACTCACCGGCGATCGACATATCGGAAGCGGTCACTGCCGCTGTGGCGGACAGTGCAAATGCCACGATGATCGCGGCTCTCAGACGAAAACTCATTACTACTCAAAAACGTGCGGTTCTTGGCCTTAAACGTCGTTTTTTAACACATATTCCCTGACGTTGGGCCGCCCCCCGTCTGCGTGTTTACAACATTCACCCCCCTTGGACGAATGCAGCAACCTGCGCGTTCAGCGTGGGCGGGCCTCTGCACGGACCATTGCACTATGTCAACGATCAGCAGATCGTTTCAGCGGCAAACCGTTCTGCTTCCGGGATATCGAGTTCAACGATCCACAGATCGGGGTCCGATCTGCGCCGACGCGCCACATAGGTGGCAAGCGCCTCCGGCCCCTCCTCCGGGGAAGGTCCACAACGCATCAACGCATGACCCCCTGCAAAGTTCGATACCCGTTCGAACAATCCAGTTTCCCGCCCCTTTTCAAGCGCTTGTATGAGTATGACGCCGCTGGTCGCGTCGCCCTTGACCAGCACCATCGCAAAGCCGCCCGCAGCGTTGGTGCGTCGCACCAGCGCGTTGACCAGAATCGCACTGGTCAGCCGCGCATTGTCCTGCGACTCAGCCACCATATCCCGGCAACGATGACAGCGGGAATTGCGACCGCATGAAGGTGCCGGTGCCGCGGCCAACTTCCTCGCCCTCTGAATCGACCAGACTCGCCTCGGCCACATAAACGCGGCGCTTGCCGCTGATCCAGCGCCCCTCGGCGCGAATCCGGCCGGGCGCGATCGGCCGGGTGAACAGCAGGTTGAAGGCGGTGGTCAGCAGGAATCGGTCGCTGACCAAGCTGTTGGCCGCGTAAAAGGCGGCATCGTCCAGCATCTTGAAATAGACGGTGCCATGGACGGCACCGGCGGCATGGAACTGGCTCTCATCGACATCGAAATCGATGACGCAGCGGCCCGGCTCCTGAATCGCAATCTCCGACCGGAACAGCCGGTTGATCGGCGCGGAGCGATAGAGATTTTCCAGCGCACGGAAATGCGCGGCCTCGCCGCTGGCGGGCGCGCCTGTCTCAGGCAGCGTCACGCGCCCCGCCACCGGCCAGCAGCGCGTGGAGCGCGGCGGCAGACTTGGCCCCGCGCAACCGCACGACCTGATTTTCGTCGCGCAGATAGCGCGATACCCGCGCCAATGTCTTGAGATGTTCCGCGCCGCTATCCACCGGCGAAAGCAGGGCAAAGACGATATCGACCGGCGCATCGTCCACCGCATCGAACGGCACCGGCGGATCGAGCAACACGACCATGCCGCACATCCGCTCCAGCCCGGCAATCTTGGCATGGGGAATGGCGACACCGCCGCCAAAGCCGGTCGAACCCAGCCGCTCCCGCTCGAACAGAGCGTCGCCAACCTCGTCGGCGTCCAGCCCATAGGCGCAGGACGCCAGCGCCGCGATCTTCTGGAACAACTGCTTCTTGCCGTTCACCGAAAGGCCCGTGGCGAGCGCGTCCGCTGAAACGATGTCGTGGAAATCAACCATGGTCTGTCCGAACCAGCCGAGCCGCGCCCAGCCTGGGGTCTAGATGCGCGGCGATCGGGGAATATAAAGCCCGGCCCCATAAGCCGCCTGCACCATCAGGTCAACAGGCGGCCCATGGCAGATGGCCCGGTTCAGCTCGCCGCCAAACGCGGTTCGACCCAACCGATCGTACCGTCATGGCGACGATAGACCATATTATAGGCCGCGGTCCCGGCATTGACGAACAGCAGCGCATTGGTGTTGCGCAGGTCGAGCATCATGACCGCGTCGGACACGCTGGCTTCGGGGATATCGACGCGGGTTTCCGCGACGATCAGCGGCGAATCCTCGACCACCTCCTCATGCTCGTCCACGGGCGAGGCGAAAATGGTATAGCCCGCCCCGTCAATATCATCGACGCTGAAGCTGTTGACCCGCTGCGCTTCGGCGGCGGTCGCCTGGCTGTGCCGGTCCTTCAGACGGCGCATGTAACGGCGCAGCTGCTTTTCGATCCGGTCCGCCGCCTGGTCGAAGGACGGATGCGCCTCCTGCGCCTCGCCTGCTCCTTTCAGGATCAGGCCAGTCATGACATGACAGACGATGTCGCAGTGGAAGGCGCCGTGCGGCGCGGGTCGAAAGGTCACATGGGCCGAAATCGTGCGGGAAAAATATTTCTCGGCCATCGCCTCCATGCGGTCGGCGACATGCTGCTTGAGCGCATCGCCCGTGTCGACCTGATGCCCGGAAACACGAATATCCATATGCCTTCTCCTTATTCTTGCCGGGTCGCAGGAAGCGGCCCGGATGACCTGGAGGCACGGACACGGACCGTTTTTGTCAGCCCGGCTGCGCCTCCTCCAGCCAGATCGGCTTGTCCAGGGTCGCAATGAACCTGGCATGCCGTTCCAGCTCCGCCGCGCTCGCTGCAAAAACGCGCGCGGGACGAACAGGGCGAACCATGGCGCCAGCGCCAAGTTCCCCGTCTGTGGCTGCTTTTTCCTCCTCCTGTGCAAGACCCAGGCCGATCTGACGGCCGCCGGTCAGTTCGATGTAAAGCTGCGCCAGCAATTCGGCGTCGAGCAGCGCGCCATGCTTGATGCGATGGCTGCGATCGATGCCGTAACGGGTGCAGAGCGCGTCCAGGCTGTGCTTGGCGCCCGGATGCAGCGTCCGTGCGATCGCCACCGTGTCGATCATGCGAGTCATCGACACATCGGCGCGGCCGCACAGCCGCAATTCATGGTTGAGGAAGCCGAAATCGAAGCGCGCATTATGCGCGACCAATGGGCTGTCCTCCAGAAAGGCGAGCAGATCATCGACGCCGCTGGCGAACAGCGGCTTGTCCTTCAGGAACGTCGACGACAGGCCATGCACAGCCTCCGCCGCGGCAGGCATGTCGCGCTGCGGGTTATAATAGGCATGGAAGGTGCGGCCGCTCGGCACGCGATTGATCAGTTCGATGCAGCCGATCTCGACCAGTCGGTCGCCGGATGCCGGATCGAATCCGGTCGTTTCGGTATCGAAAATAATCTCGCGCATCGCCCTCTTCATATCGACTCTTGGGCAAACCCTTATCGGCCCATCTTTGCGCCAAGGCAAGCGACCAGACGCCGCACCTGCGCGCGGGTCTGGGTGAAGGTGGTGCCGGTGTGAATGATATGATCGGCCCGCCGCCTTTTTTCCGCGTCCGGGGTCTGGAGGTGGACGATCCGGCGGAATTTGGCGGGCGTCATCCCCGGTCGCGCCAGCACCCGCTTGCGCTGTTTCCACGCCGGAGCGGTGACGACGATCACGCCCGCCAGCCGCTTTTGCCCATGCGTCTCGAACAACAGCGGGATATCGAGAATCACGAAACGCCGCGACCGGTGCCGCCGCAAGAAAGCGCGCCGTGCCGCCTGCACCGCCGGATGGACGATCGCTTCGAGCGCCCGCAGCTCATGGGGATGGCCAAAGACCGCCGCGCCCAGCTTCGCCCGATCCACCCCCTTGGGCCCGGTCGTGCCGGGAAAGCGCGCCTCGATCGCCGGGATCAGCGCGCCGCCCGGTCCCTGCAACCGATGCACCTCCGCATCGGCATCGAACAAGGGTATGCCCTCGCGCCGGAACATCGCCGCTACCGCCGACTTGCCCATGCCGATCGATCCGGTCAGGCCGTAAATCTTCATGGGGCTGCCCGTCAGTCCGCCGCCAACAGCAGCGCGCGCAGATCCGCGTCCAACTCACGCGGCGCCTGCGCATCGAAGAAAATATCGAACGCCAGCGCCGCCTGCCCGATCAGCATTTCCAGCCCGTCGAGCGTCTTGAGACCCCGCGCCCGCGCCGCTTTCAGCAAATCGGTCTCCAGCGGCGCATAGACAATGTCATAGACGGTCGCGCTGGCGGGCAGGGGGGTAAGGTCAAGGTCCAGCACCGGCTGACCCACCATGCCCAGCGACGTGCTGTTGACCAGCAGGTCGCAGGCAGGCAGCGGATCGGTCAGGCTGATGACCTGTCCCTTCACCCCCGCCCGATCAAGCAGCGCCTGACCCTTGGCGACGTCGCGCACCATGATTATGATGTCCGGCACGCCCAGGCTCGACAATGCGAACAGGATCGCCCGCGCCGCACCGCCTGCGCCGATCAGGACGGCCCGTTGCCCCTTCCATTTGTCGCGCAGCAGGGGCTGGAGGAAGCCGCCCGCATCGGTATTGGTGCCGATCAGCGGCCCGCCGGTTTCGCTGGCGATGGTGTTCATCGCCCCGATCCGCGTGCGCACCCCGCCCGGATCGTCGGTATAATCCATCACCGCAATCTTGTGCGGAATGGTGACATTGCACCCCAGCCAGTCGGGATCGGCGCGCCGTTGCAGAAAATAGCTGGCCAGCCCCTCAGCCGTCACATGGGTCTTGCGATATTCCGCCTCGATATCCAGCGCTTTCAGCCAGAAATTATGAATGAGCGGCGATTTGCTGTGGGCGATCGGATCGCCAATCACTTCAGCATAGGGGATCGTGTCGGTCATGCCGCCAAAACGCCGCGCACGCGCAGAAAGTCAAGCAGCGGCAGTAGCGGCAGACCCTGAATCGCAAACTGGCTGCCCTCGATCTTGCTGAACAATTGCGCGCCCGGCCCCTCGATCCGGTAGCAACCCACGCACCAGCGGCATTCGTCCCAGTCGCCGTCCAGATAGGTGTCGATAAAGCCATCGCTCAGGGGTCGAACCGTCATCCGCACCCGCTCGACATGCCGCCAGATCGGTTCGCCATTCAGCACGATTACCGCCGCGCTGTGCAGATGATGCACCCGCCCCGACAGCAACCGCAGGATGCGCGCCGCATCCGCGCGGTCGACCGCCTTGTCGATCATGCTGCCATCATCCAGGCTCAGCGTCTGGTCGCACCCCAGCACCAGTCCCCCCGGCACCCGGCGCGAAACCTTGAGCGCCTTCAACTCCGCCAGCGCATCCGCCAGCGCCCGCGCGTCCAGCCCGTCGGCGCGCAATGCCTCCTTCGCCGCTTCCTCATCCACGCCGGGTGACAATGCCTCGAACGGCACATGCGCGGCCTCCAGCAGCGCCCGTCGACTGGCGCTTTGCGATGCCAGCACGATCATGATGCCGCCCCTTCACCCAGAACATGGTCGTTGAACAGGTTGATGATCGCCGCGGCCGCTTCCTCGATCGACCGGCGGGTCATGTCGATCACCGGCCAGCCATGATCGGCAAACATGCGTCGTGCGAAAGCCAGCTCCTCCTGCACCTTCTCATTATCGACATAGGCCGTCTCCGGCGCCTGATTGAGCGAGAGCAGCCGGTTGCGGCGGATCTGGATCAGGCGATCGGGGCTGACGGTCAGGCCGACGATCATCGGATGTTTCAGGCTATAGAGGCTTTTGGGCGGCGGCGATTCCGGCACCAGCGGGATATTGGCGGTCTTGTAGCCGCGATTGGCGAGGTAGATCGACGTCGGCGTCTTGGACGCGCGCGACACGCCCGCCAGCACGATGTCGGCCTCTTCCCAATTTTCATGGCCCACCCCATCATCATGGGCGATGGTGAACTGGATCGCCTCGATCCGGGCGAAATAGGCTTCGTCGAGAATATGTTTGCGCCCCGGCCGGGTCCGGGTTTCCTGCCCCAATATGTTGGACAGCGCGTCCGCCACGCTGTCGAGCGCGGCGACATGGGGCAGGCCCAGCGCCCGGCAGCGCGTTTCCAGCCGCCGCCGCAACACATGGTTGGTCAGGGTGAACAGCACCAGCCCCGGATTGGCGGCGATTTCCTGCATGATCCGGTCGAGATGGACTTCGGATCGCACCATCGGCCAGAAATGGCGGATCGCCTCGACATTTTCGAACAGGCCGATCGCGGCCTTGGCGATATTCTCCAGCGTTTCACCGGTGGAGTCCGACAGGAGGTGCAGGTGGATGCGCGACATGGCCCATATCTGTGTGGGCAGGCTGTGGATAAAGCAAGGGAGGAGTTGGGGACAAAATCCCCGCTTTTGCTCCGTCCACGACACCGCAAATCTTATCCACAGCCCCCCAACAGACCCACATTTTCATCCACAGCCTGTGGATAACGTGGATAGAGTGACTGACTCAGGCCGCAAAGCGTGCGCCTTGGGAGTCAAGCTGTTGGCAAATCCGGGCACAGCGCATAAACCCCGCTGCCAACGTCCCTACTATCTCCATCATCCTACTTAAATCTATATTAAGAGAGAATAGATGAGCCTCGACGCGCCGACGGTCCTTGCTACCAAGCCTCTGCTTGGCGTCCTCCAGGGCGATGTCCCATCCGTGCCGCCGATGTGGCTCATGCGTCAGGCCGGGCGCTATCTGCCCGAATATCGCGCATTGCGAGCGGACAAGGGCGGCTTCCTCGAACTTGTCTATGACAGCGAGGCCGCTGCCGAGGTCACGCTCCAGCCCTTGCGCCGGTTCGGCTTTGATGGCGCGATCCTCTTTTCCGACATATTGATCGTCCCCTATGCGATGGGACAGGATTTATGGTTCGAGGCGGGCGAAGGTCCGCGGCTTGCTCCCATCCTTGCCGAAACCGATATCAGCACTCTTAAACCCGATTTTAGCCGCTTTGAAGCGGTCTATGAGACGGTCAGGCAGGTCAAGGCCGCGCTCGACCCGTCAGTTACGTTCCTCGGCTTTGCAGGCAGCCCCTGGACCATCGCCACCTATATGGTGGCTGGGCAGGGCAGCAAGGATCAGGGCGCGGCCCGTCGCCTCGCTTATGGCGATCCCGCTCGCTTTGGCGAGCTGATCGACGCCATCGTCGATGCGACCGTCACCTATTTGTCCGGCCAGATCGCGGCGGGCGTTGAAGCAGTGCAATTGTTCGACAGCTGGGCCGGCAGCCTCGCCCCGCTCCAGTTCGATCGCTGGGTGATCCAGCCCAATGCCGCGATCGTACGCAAGTTGAAGGCGCTGCATCCGACGATCCCGATCATCGGCTTCCCCAAGGGCGCGGGCGCGAAACTGGCCGATTATGCCGCTGGCACCGGGGTCGATGCGATCGGCGTCGATGAAACGGTCGATCCCCACTGGGCCAACCGCGTCCTGCCCCAGGGCTTGCCGGTACAGGGCAATCTCGATCCGCTGGCATTGATCGCGGGCGGGCGGGCGGTCGAACAGGCGGTGGACAATATCCGCGCGGCCTTTGTCGACCGACCCCACATCATGAATCTGGGCCATGGCATCCTCCCCGACACGCCCATCGCGCATGTCGAGGCGCTGATCGCCTATGTGAGGCGGTAAATGAAAAAGGCACCCAATCGGATCAGGGAGTTGCGTGATGCACGCGCTATGACTCTAGAGGATGTGGCGTTAGACGCTGGCTGCTCGATTCCCACGATTAATGACCTGGAACGTGGAAAGCTGCGCCTTAGTGACAAATGGATGCGGATTTTGGGGCAAGTGTTCGAGGTCAGTCCCGCAGATATACTATCGGACGAGGATAATCCCGATCGTTTGCATGGAGATGCCCGTCGCTTGAATTACTTATATCGTGGTGCCAGTGCGGATCAGCAAGCGCAGATTATGCGCGTCGTTGAAGCGTTGATAGGCAAGGGAGCAAGTGTTTGATGGCCTTTCTTGGTGCCGCTTATCTCTGGGTGAAGGCTGCCCATGTCATCTTCGTCATCTTCCTGATGGCGGGCCTGTTCATGATGCCGCGCTTCTTCGTCTATCATCAGGAAAGCGCGCCCGGATCGGACGAGGACCGCAAATGGATCGATCGGGAAAAGCGGCTGCTCAAGATCATCCTCAACCCCTCGCTGGTGTTGACCTGGTTGTTCGGCCTGATGCTGATGGTGGAGCTTGGCGCGTGGAGCTTTGGCTGGTTCCACCTGAAACTGCTCTTCGTGCTGGGTCTGTCGGCCTATCATGGCTGGATTGCGGGCTATACGAAGAAACTGGCCAGGGGACAGCGGACCCTGACCGACCGTCAGCTGCGCCTGTTCAACGAAGTCCCCGGCGTTGCGGCCGCGGTCATCGTCATCGCCGTGATCGTCAAACCGTTCTAAATCTTCGGGGGAAGGGGAGGGGGGCAGGCTATCCTACACCCTGCCGCGCTGCTATACTCCCGATGTCGCTTTCCGATAGGATCAGACCCGCGCAATAAAATGTCCGATTTACCGGGAAAAGTGCGAAGTTAAGCATCAGGATGGAGTCGTCCGATGAATCATCCCCGCCTCTGGTTTGGCCGCAAGCGTCTTGGTTGGGGATGGGGTCCCCGCAGTTGGGAAGGCTGGGCTATCATCGGCCTGTTGGTAGCGGCCGCCATCCTTGCCAAACAGCTGTTCTGACGCAGATCAGGCCGGATCGACCGCGATATTGTCAATGAGCCGCGTCTTGCCCAGCCTGGCCGCGCCCAGCAGCCGGGCAGGGCGGTCCAGCACATGCATCGGCTCCAGCGTGACCGCATCGCACAAAGTGACATAGTCGACCGGGTCAAAGCCCTGGGCGCTCAGCATCGCGACCGCCTTGGCCAGCGCCTCCTCGACCGCGCCGCCCTTTTCGATCTGCCGCTTGGCCTCGCCCAGCGCCCGCGGCAAAGCCAGCGCAGCCTTGCGCTCATCGTCGCTCAGATAAGCGTTGCGCGATGACAGGGCCAACCCATCCTCGGCCCGCTGGGTCGGCATCCCGACAATCTCTATGCCCATGTCGAGATCAGCCACCATCCGCCGGATGACGGCGAGCTGCTGATAATCCTTCTCGCCAAAGATCGCGACATCAGGCCGCACCTGGTTGAACAATTTGGTCACCACCGTCGCGACGCCATCAAAATGGCCCGGTCGCGCTGCCCCGTCCAGCCCGTCGCTGACCCCGCTCACGCTGATGTTCGTGGCAAAGCCCGCCGGATACATGACATCGACCGTGGGCATCCACAAAATATCCACCCCGGCGGCGCTAAGCATCTGCGCGTCCTTGGCCTCGCGCCGTGGATAGGCGGCCAGATCCTCGTTCGGCCCGAACTGTTTGGGATTGACGAAGATCGACACGACGACATGCCGCCCGTGCCGCCGCGCTTCCTCGACCAATGCCATATGCCCGTCATGCAACGCGCCCATGGTCGGCACCAGAACCAGCGGCTTTCCGTCGCTTTTCAGCGCGTCGATGGCGGCGCGCAGCGCGGGCAGGTCAGACAGGGTTTGCACGGGAGGAACGGCTCCGATAAGGGCAGGGGTGACAGGGACGTCCTGCTAGGCGCGCAGTCGCTGGACGGTCAAGAATCATTGCGACAATCAACGGGGTTATCAGGGGTCCAATGGCCAATTCGCAGCCGCATCTCATCGTATTCGCCAATGAAAAGGGCGGAACCGGCAAATCGACCACTGCTGTCCACACCGCGATCGCGCTGACGGCGCTCGGCCATCGCGTCAGCATGATCGACCTTGATCCGCGCCAGCGCACCGTCACCCGCTATCTGGAAAATCGCGCCGAAACCGCGCTCCGCCGCGGCATTGAACTGGTCGCACCGACCTTTGCGGTGTTGAAGGGCGACAGTATAGAGGCGCTCGAATCCGAAGTCGCTGCCGTGTCGCAGGACACGGATTTCCTGATCGTCGATACGCCCGGCCGCGATGATGTATTCGCCCGCCACATGGCCGCGCGCGCCAACACGCTGGTCACGCCGATGAACGACAGTTTCGTCGATTTCGACCTGATCGGGCAGGTCGATGCGGAAAGTTTCAAGGTCAAGCGCCTGTCCTTCTATTCCGAACTCATCTTTGAAGCGCGCAAGACCAGGGCCAAGGCCGATGGCGTCTCGATCGACTGGGTCGTGCTGCGCAACCGCGTCCAGCATCAGGATGCTCGCAACAAGAAGCGGGTCGGCGACGCGCTGATGGAATTGTCCCGTCGCGTCGGTTTCCGCGTCATTCCGGGCCTGTCGGAGCGCGTGATCTTCCGCGAACTGTTCCCGTCGGGCCTGACCCTGCTGGACAAGGGGCATCTGGGCGAACTGGGCGTCAGCCATATCGCGGCGCGGCAGGAATTGCGGGAAATGGTGGCGGGCCTCGCTCTCCCCGAACGCAGCGGCGTTGGCTCCATGGACTTGATCGGCGCAGCCTGATGGGCTGGCTTGCGCTGCTGCTGGCGGGCCTTGCAGGCTGGCTGATCTGGACAGGAAGGCTGCAACGCATGAGCGCGAAAGATGGAATGGCGCTGGGCGTGGCGCTGGTCGGCGCAGTGCTGGCGGCCAAGGGCAAGCCGGTGATCGGCGCGCCGCTGCTGATCGGCGCGGCCATGTTCTTCGTAGGACAAGGCAAGCTGCGCGGCAAAGGCAAGACCGCCGCGCCCAAACCTCTGCCGCCACAGGATATTGCGCAGGCCCGCGCCCTGCTGGGCGTGGCGCCTGACGCTGACGCGGACATGATCCGCGCCGCCCATCGTCGCCTGATCGCTTCGGTCCATCCCGACAAGGGCGGGACGGAGGCGCTGGCGGCCCAGATCAACGCCGCCCGCGACCTGCTGCTGCGCCATCAGGCGGAAAGGTGACTCACCGTTTCGACCCTACCCTGCTGCGCGACTATGACATGCGCGGCACGGTGGGCGAAACGCTGGACGCCGCCGACGCCTGGGCGCTGGGGCGCAGCTTCGGCACCGTCATAGCGCGGGCAGGGGGATCGCGCATTGCCGTGGGCTATGACGGACGGCTGAGTTCAGAGATGCTTGAAGCTGCGCTGGTCGACGGTCTGTGCGCCAGCGGCATCGACGTGCTGCGCATCGGGCTGGGACCAACCCCGATGCTCTATTATGCCGAAATGGTCGGCCAGGTGGACGGCGCCATTCAGATAACCGGCAGCCATAATCCCGGCGATCAAAATGGCTTCAAGCTGGTGCAGGGCCATGCGCCCTTTTTCGGCGAAGCGATCCAGCAACTGGGCGTTATGGCGGCGGCGGGCGACTGGGACGATGGCTTTGGCCAGAGTCAAAGCATCACGATCATCGACCGCTATGTCGACCGGCTGGTCGAGGGTTTTGACGGGTGCGCATGGCGCATCGGCTGGGACGCGGGCAATGGCGCGGCCGGACAGGTGGTCGAGACGCTGGTGCAGCGCCTGCCCGGTGAGCATCATCTGCTCTTCACCCACATAGACGGCAATTTTCCCAACCATCATCCCGATCCTTCGCAGGAAGCGAATCTGGCCGACCTGCGCGCCCTTGTCCTTGCCAAGCAGCTCGATTTCGGTGTGGCTTTCGATGGCGATGGTGACCGGATCGGCGTGATCGACGGGCAGGGCAGGGTGATTGCGGGTGACCAGCTATTGGGCCTGTTCGTGCCGAGCGTGCTGGAAAAACGCCCCGGTGCCGCGATTGTCGCCGATGTGAAGGCCAGCCAGTCGCTGTTCGACGGCATCGCTGCGCTGGGTGGTAGGCCCGATATGTGGAAAACCGGCCACAGCCATATCAAGTCCAGAATGAAGCAGATTGGCAGTCCGTTGGGGGGCGAGATGACCGGGCATCTCTTCTTCGCCGACGATTATTATGGCTATGACGACGGCCTCTATGCCGCCGTCCGCCTGATCCGCGCTGCCCGACCGGATCGCAGCATCACCGATCTGCGCAGCGCGATGCCCGACCTTGCCAACACCCCCGAAGTGCGCTTTGCGGTGGCGGAGGATCGCAAATTCGCGGTGATCGACGAAATACGCGCCCGGTTGCGTATAAGCGGCGCGGATGTGAACGCGATCGACGGCGCGCGCGTCCGCACCATCGATGGCTGGTGGCTGCTGCGCGCATCCAATACCCAGGCGGCCCTGGTCGCGCGCGCCGAATCGCAAGACGGCGCAGGGCTGGCCCGACTCATGGCCCAGATCGATGCACAGCTGCACGAATCGGGAATCAGGCGGCCCGTTATATGATTGAGCAATAAAAATTTGGTATCGCTATCATCGCGACATTCGCCTTTCCCCTACGGAAAGCTGAAAACTCAGACTTGATTGCATTTTCTGCAATCACTCCATCATATTTCGCATTTGCGACAATCGCTGCTGCACCGCAAAAGAAACTCGC
This sequence comes from Sphingobium sp. FG58, assembly GCF_057809055.1. Lineage (NCBI taxonomy): Bacteria > Pseudomonadati > Pseudomonadota > Alphaproteobacteria > Sphingomonadales > Sphingobiaceae > Sphingobium > Sphingobium sp. FG58. The sequence continues at coordinate 15,955 of NZ_JBMDJF010000023.1, forward strand.
CTTTCAGGCATCCTCTCCTAAAACTTCAAGGCCGTCCTTCGGGGCGGCTTTTTTTTGTCCTTCGCATGGCGGTCCTGCCGTAGCGTCCGACTGTCTCTGACCGTCGCAACCGCCTGTAAATGCGATGAACCGGACAGGTGCGATACTGGAAATTAACCACGATGCTGCTATCCGCGCTGCGCAAAGTCGGTCAGCGCGCGCGGGATAGTGCGCCGGTGCCGGCACGATAGTGTGTAGAGGATCGTCCATGTCGCTTAGCCGTCGCCTTCTTCCCTTCCTGCTGTCAGGCGTGCTGGCGGCCCCGGTCCCGGCGCTGGCGGGCGGCTTCTACCTGCAGGAACAATCGCCCAAGGAAACCGGGCGTGCGCTGTCAGGGGGCGCTGCGGCAGGCGACGATCCATCGACCATCTATTTCAATCCCGCGGCGATGACCCAATTGTCGGGCATCCAGACGTCGGTGGGCGGCATCATCCTGTCGGCGACCGCGCAGCAGAGCAATCGCGGGTCCAGCCGTTCGGTACCGGGCTTGCCCACATCCGTGCCGGTCACTGGCAATGATGGCGGCAATCCCTTTGCCAAAATCATCCTGATTCCCAGCTTCTACGCCACCGCGCAGGTCAGCGATCGCCTCTGGCTGGGCCTGGGCGTCAACGCGCCGTTCGGGCTGAAGCTGGATTATGACGAAAGCTATTTCGGCCGGTACGATTCCCTCCATACCGACCTGAAAACCTATAATGTCCAGCCGTCCGCTGCCTATAAGCTGAGCGACAATCTCTCGATCGGCGGCGGCGTCGATGTGCAATATGTCAAGGTGACGCTGACCAACGCCCTGCCGCAACTCTCCCCGCTGCTGGCCGATGGCCATGCCTCGATCGAGGGCGACGATCTGTCGGTCGGCTGGAACGCAGGCCTGTTCTACACCAGCGGCGACACCAATTTCGGCGTCCATTATCGCTCGCGCATGACCCACAAGCTGAAAGGTGAGCAGGAGATTAGCGGCCTGTTGGGACCGCTGGCCGGGGCCAACGGCACTTTCGCCGCCAACGCGCCGCTGGAACTGCCCGATATCGTCACGGTCAGCATGATGCATCGCTTGACGCCTAAGTTGCGGGCGATGCTGACTGCGCGCTGGTATAATTGGTCGGTGTTCAAGGCGATCACGATCAACACCGCGACCGGCACATCGGTCAAGGAAATGCATTATCATGACAGCTACAGCGTCAGCGCTGGCGGCGAATATGATGTCAGCGATCGGCTGACCCTGCGCGCCGGCACCATGTTCGACCGCACGCCCACCAATCCGCAATTTCTGACCACCCGCGTCCCCGATGGCGACCGCGTCTGGCTCAGCGGTGGCGCGACCTGGAATATATCGTCCGCGCTGGCGCTCAATCTCAGCTACGCGCACACCTTCGTGGAAAAGGCGAACATCATCCGCCCGGACCATTATTATCCTGCCCCCGCCACGGTAACCACCACGACGCTGTCGAGCGCCAGCGGCAATGCGGATCAATTGGCCGCTTCCCTAACTGTTCGTTTTTGAAGGGCCGCACCAGCCCGCACCCCCACCCGGCCTCCCACAGAATATCCTGGATGGGAGGCCGGGTGGGGGTGCGGGCTGGTGCCGCGCGTTTCAGCACGGCTGAAACATCAAATAGCAGCGGTTTTAACCGTCACCAAACATCCCTATAGAGGCTCCATATTGATGGAGCCGTTCATAGATGTCCGACCATAATCCCGGCCTGCGCCCCTGGCGTGACATTGCCCGCCGCCAGAGCCGCCAGATCATGGTCGGCAATGTGCCGGTGGGTGGTGGTGCGCCGGTCACGGTCCAGACCATGACCAACACGCTGACCCATGATATCAAGGGGACGATCGACCAGATCCGTCGCTGCGAAGATGCGGGCGTGGACATCATCCGTGTGTCCTGCCCTGACGAGGAATCGACCGCTGCCCTGAAGCAGATCGTCCGCGCCGCGCGCGTGCCGATCGTCGCGGATATTCATTTCCACTATAAGCGCGCACTGGAAGCCGCCGATGCTGGCGCCGCCTGCCTACGCATCAACCCCGGCAACATCGGATCGTCAGCCCGCGTCAAGGAAGTGGTGGACGCGGCCAAGGCGAATGGTTGCGCGATCCGCATCGGCGTCAACGCCGGCAGTCTGGAACGCGACCTGCTCGAAAAATATGGCGAACCCTGCCCCGAAGCGCTGGTCGAAAGTGCGCTCGATCATATCAAGCTGCTCCAGGACCAGGATTTTCACGAATATAAGGTCGCGGTGAAGGCCAGCGACGTGTTCTTGGCGGTCGCCGCCTATATGCAATTGGCCGACGCGGTCGATTGCCCGCTCCATCTGGGCATTACCGAAGCGGGCGGGCTGATCGGCGGCACGGTGAAGAGCGCGATCGGCATCGGCAATCTGCTCTGGGCCGGGGTTGGCGACACGATCCGCGTTTCCCTGTCCGCCGAACCCGAAGAGGAAGTCCGCGTCGGCTATGAGATCCTCAAATCGCTGGGCATCCGCACCCGCGGGGTGAAGGTCATTTCCTGCCCGTCCTGCGCGCGCCAGGGCTTCGACGTCATCCGCACCGTACAGGCGCTCGAAGAACGGCTCCAGCATATCCATACGCCACTTTCACTCTCCGTCCTGGGCTGCGTCGTCAACGGCCCCGGCGAAGCGCGCGAAACCGATATCGGCCTGACCGGCGGCGGCAATGGCAAGCATATGGTCTATCTGTCGGGCATCACCGACCACACCATTCAGGACGAAAATATGGTCGATCATATCGTCCGGCTGGTCGAGGCCAAGGCAGCGGAGATCGAGGCTGCCAATGCCGAATCCGACATGACCGACGCGGGCAAGGCCGAAGCGGCGGAATAGGCAGCTTGGAAATTCAGGACCGATATATTATTCAGGTCCTGGAGGAATTTCATGACCTATAGCGGAAAGATGATTGCAGGCGGCAAGGCCGTATTCCCCGCAGAGTTGCGCCGACAACTGGGCTTCAAGGATGGTGACCGGATCGTGTTTGAGCGGCACGGCAGCGGAATTCTGGTCAAAAGCTATGATCAGGTTTTGCGCGAAGTGCAGAGCGATCTGAAAGCATTGATAAAAAAGCCTTTCACCGTCGATGATTTTCTGGCCGAACGCCGCGCCGAAGCGGAACGCGAATGACCGCGGTCATCGATACATCGGCTTTGTTGACCATATTGCTGGATGAGCCGGGAGCAGATCAGGTGCGGCCGCATTTGGCGACCGGGCAGATGTCGGTCATCAATCTTTGTGAAACCTTCACGAAACTTGTCGAGGCTGGCCTGTCGCGAGACGATGCCGCGCATCAGGTCATGCGCCTGGAACTGCGTATCAGCCCATTCCACGAAGCGCACGCGTTGGAAGCCGCCATGCTTCGCCCGATGACCCGGCATTTGGGATTGTCCCTTGGCGATCGGGCCTGTCTGGCGCTTGCGCGGCTGACTAATCTGCCAGTCATCACCGCTGACCGGGCCTGGACTGCGCTGGACATCGGCATCGACATCCGGCTCATCCGCTGAACGCCATGCCCGCGCGCTCCAGCTTCCTCATTCCCTTTGCCGTCTGCTGCGTCGGCGTGGCGCTGTTTTCGGTGATGGATGCGGCGATGAAGGGGCTGAGCCTCGCCATCGGTCTCTACAACGCCCTGTTGTGGCGGGCGATCACGGGGACGCTGCTTGGCCTTGGCCTGATGCTCCTCACCCGCCAGCGCTGGCCCGACCGGACGGTGCTGCGCCTGCACATGCTGCGCGGCTCGGTCGTGGCGCTGATGGCCGGGCTGTTCTTCTGGGCGCTGATGCGTATGCCGCTCGCCGAAGCGATAGCCCTGTCCTTCATCGCGCCGCTGATCGCGCTCTATCTCGCCGCGCTGCTGCTGGGCGAAACGATCGGGCGACAGGCAATCGGTGCATCTGTGCTGGGGCTGGTCGGCGTCGGCGTGATCCTGTCTGGGCGTTTGCAAGGCCACTATGATCGCGACGCTTTGCTGGGTGCGCTGGCGGTGCTGGCGTCGGCGGTGCTGTTCGCCTGGAACCTCATCCTTCAACGCCAGCAGGCGCAGCGCGCGTCCCCGATCGAGGTCGCCTTCTTCCAGCATCTTGTCATGTTGGGCGTGTTCGCCATCGGCGCGCCTTTCTACGCCCGGCTGCCCGCGCCGTCAGCGATCCCGCTGATCCTGCTGGCGGCGGGTCTGGCTTTCACCTCGCTTGCCGCGCTGGCCTGGGCCTATGCAAGGGCGGAGGCGCAGCGGCTGATCCCGGTCGAATATAGCGCCTTCCTCTGGGCGGCGGTGGTCGGCTGGCTGGCCTTTGGCGAGCGGCTGACCCTGACCACAGTGGCGGGCGCAGCCCTCATCATCGCCGCCTGCCTGATAACCGCACGAGGCAAACGGGCGGCTATCGCCCATGTCGAACCGGGAACCGCCTGAATGACCCTGACCATCCGCCCCGCAACGCCGGACGATCTCGACGCGATCGTGGGCTTTATCCATGCGCTGGCGGCGTATGAAAAGCTGTCCCACGCGGTGAAGGCGGACCCCGCGACGTTGGCCCGCTACCTGTTCGGTCCGCGCACGATGGCCGAAGTGCTGATCGCGCAAAGCGACGGCGCGGCGATCGGCTTCGCGCTCTTCTTCCACAATTTCTCGACCTTTGAAGGGCGGCCGGGTCTTTATCTGGAGGATCTGTTCGTGCAGCCGGACGCGCGGGGCATGGGCGCGGGCAGGGCGTTGCTCGCCCGGCTTGCGCAGATCGCGCTGGATCGCGACTGCGCCCGGCTGGAATGGGCGGTGCTGGACTGGAACGCACCCGCCATCGCCGTCTATCGCGCCATCGGCGCGCAGCCGATGGACGAATGGACGGTGCAGCGGCTCGACGGTGAAGCGCTCCGCGCGCTCGCCGCCGCGGCCCCGATCACCGCTTGAGCGCATCCTCGACACTGACAAAGATCAGCATGGCGGCAAAGGCGCCCAGCGACAGGGCAACGACGGCAGGGAAATAGTCGGCGATCATGGTGAATTCCTTTCGGGCATCTTCCTGCCCCGCCGCTGACCCCGCCCGCCATACGGAATGTTACGGATCAGTCGGGACGAGCCGTGGGCGCACACCCTTGACGCCGACTCCCCGCCCGGCGCATTGTGCGCAAACGGAACATTTGGGGGACACGGGGTTAACATGGCTGTCAGCCGCACAGTGAAGCGCACGCCCGAATGGCGCGAAATGCTCAAGCGCAGCCTGCTCCGCAGCGGTGCGCTGATCGGTGCCATCGCGCTGATGCTGGCGACCCTGTTCCTGGCGCTGGCGCTGCTCAGCTATACGCCCAGCGACCCGTCGATGAACACGGTGGCGGGCGATCATGTCGCCAATGTTATGCAGGCACCGGGTGCCTGGACCGCCGATTTCCTGCTCTGGCTGCTGGGCGTACCCATCGCGCTCATCCTGCCGCTGATGGCGGTTACCGCGCGCCGTCTGTGGGGCGATCAGGATATGAGCGCGTGGAAGGGGCAGTTTGGCCAATGCCTGTTCGGCATCATCCTCATCGGGATCGCGCTGGCCCTGTTCCAGACTAATCCGCTGGTCGGCCTGCCCGCGGGCTGGGGCGGGGTGATCGCGCTGGTCACTGCCAAGGGAATATTGAGCCTGACGGCGCAAGTACCGGTGGCGCAGCCATGGATTACCGGGGCCATCGTGATCATCGCGATGATCGGTGGCCTGGTCGCCTGTTATCGCAGCCTGGCATTGGAAAAGCCGATTCTCGCGCTGCGCCGCCCGGCCCTGCCCAAACTCAGCCTGCCCAAGCCCAGCCTTGGCTTTGCGGGCAGCAGTGCGGCGGATGAGGAAGAGGAAGACGAGGTCGGCGAACGGGTCATCGCCCCGCGCAAGACCGTGTCCAACGAACCCAAGCCGCCGATCACCATCCAGACGCCCAAGCCCGCGCCCGCCCAGCGGCCCATGGCCCCGGTCAGCCAGGATGATCTGTTCGGCCATAGCTCGCTGCCCTCGCCCGACCTGCTCAACCCGGTTCCCGCCAGCCAGGGCGGCAAGATCGACAAGGCGGCGCTGGAACGCAACGCCCGGCTGCTCGAATCCGTCCTCGACGACTTTCATGTGAAGGGCAATATTGTCGAGGTTCGCCCCGGCCCGGTCGTCACCATGTATGAACTGGAACCAGCGCCGGGCATCAAGGCCAGCCGGGTGATCGCGCTGGCCGACGATATTGCGCGCAACATGTCGGCGCTGTCGGCCCGTGTCGCGACGATTCCCGGCCGCACCGTCATCGGCATCGAACTGCCCAACGCCCATCGCGAGGGCGTCTCCTTCCGCGAACTCATCACCAGCGAACAATTTGGCGGTGAAGGGACGCTGCCGATCATCCTGGGCAAGAATATCTCCGGCGAACCGATCATCGCCGACTTGGCCCCCATGCCCCATCTGCTGATCGCGGGCACCACCGGGTCGGGCAAGTCGGTCGGCCTTAACGCCATGATCCTGTCCCTGCTCTACCGCATGACGCCGGACCAGCTGCGCCTGATCATGATCGATCCCAAGATGCTGGAACTGTCGACCTATGACGACATTCCGCATCTGCTGTCTCCGGTCGTCACGGAGCCGCAAAAGGCGATCCGCGCGCTCAAATGGGCGGTCGAGCAGATGGAGGATCGCTATCGCATGATGGCGTCCATCTCGGTCCGTAACCTCGCCAATTACAACGAAAAGGTCCGCGCCGCCAAGGCGAAGGGCAAGCCCTTGGGCCGCCGTGTCCAGACCGGCTACGACCCCGAAAATGGCAAGCCCATCTATGAGGAAGAACAGCTCGATTTCCAGCCGCTGCCGCAGATTGTGGTGGTGGTGGACGAGCTAGCCGACCTGATGATGACGGCGGGCAAGGAAGTCGAATTTCTGATCCAGCGCCTCGCGCAAAAGGCTCGCGCCGCCGGCATCCACCTGATCCTGGCGACCCAGCGCCCCTCGGTCGATGTCATCACCGGCGTCATCAAGGCGAACCTGCCGACCCGGATCAGCTTTTTCGTGACCAGCAAGATCGACAGCCGCACCATCCTGGGCGAACAGGGTGCCGAACAATTGCTGGGCAAGGGCGACATGCTCTACATGCACGGCGGCAAGGGGCTGATGCGCGTCCATGGCCCGTTCGTGTCCGACGATGAAGTCCGCGTCGTCGCCGACCATTGGCGCGCGCAGGGCCAGCCCGACTATATCCAAGCCGTCACCGAAGAACCGGAAGAAGGCAGCTTCGCCCTCGACGGCGTGGATCTGGGCGATGACAGCCCGGACGCGCAGCTGTTCCGCAAGGCGTGCCAGCTGGTGTTCGAGAACCAGAAGGCCTCGACCAGCTGGCTGCAACGGCAATTGCGGGTCGGCTATAATAGCGCCGCGCGCCTGATCGAGAAAATGGAGGAAGAAGGGCTGGTCGGCCCCCCCAACCATGTCGGCCGCCGCGAAGTGCTGCGCGATGAAAATGGCAATCCGCTATAGCCTGACAGGGGGGGCGTGGCTGAACGGTAGGGAACGGGCGGGTTCACAGGTCGTTCAATCGCTTCATCCTACACCGCATCCGTAACAACCGGAGAGTATTCCATGAAGCGCATCAGTCTCGCGCTGGCCTTCGCGCCTGCCGTCCTTGCCGTCCCGCTCGCCGCGCCTTTGCTGGCGCAGCAGGGTCAGTCTGAACTCAGCCGGGTCAATGCCTATATCCGCGCGGTCAGCAGTATGACCGCCGATTTCAGCCAGACCGACCGCAATGGCCAGACGCTGACCGGCCAGCTGACGCTCAAGCAACCGGGCAAGATCCGCTTTCAATATCAGAAGGGCGTGCCGTTGCTGATCGTGGGTGATGGAAAGGCGCTGACCATGATCGATTATGAAGTGCGGCAGGTGCAGCGCTGGCCGATCGGCAATTCGCCGCTGGGCGCGCTGCTGGATCCGAGCAAGGATCTGTCCAAATTTGGCAAGGTCGTGCCGACTGGCGATCCGTCGATCCTGAGCGTGCAGGCGCGCGATCCCAAGCGGCCCGAATATGGCACCATCACCATGATTTTCCGCCGCGACGCCGCCAGCCCGGCGGGCCTGCAACTCTATGGCTGGGTCGCGCTCGATTCGCAGAACAACCGCACTGCCATCCGCCTGTCGAACCAGCGCTATGGCGTGCCCATCGCCGATTCCGCCTTCCGCTGGACCGATCCCAGGCCAAAGGGCCGCTCGGCGGGCGGGTGAAACGAGCGCCCCGCACGATGGACGGATAAACTTGCAGTTCCGTTCATCTGCCGCTCATATCCGGGGCGCTATTTAGAACTCCACGGCGAGAGGCCAACCGGGATTTCCCCCCTGTTACCCGGCACACGCCTCCCGTCGCAAAGCGCTTCAAGGGCGCGATCGAGACCCCCGTTCCATGCCCCCGGAGCGGGGGTCTTACTTTGTCGGCAGTGCGCGCAGCCGTCTTGCATGGCGCGGATTAGCCTCCTAGTGCGACACCATGGCCGACACTCTTTCCATCGCATCCTGGAACATCAACAGCGTCCGCGCGCGCATCGACATCGTCGAACAATTCCTGACCCAGGAAGCGCCGGACATATTGTGCCTTCAGGAAACCAAGGTGGTGAACGAGACCTTCCCCGCCGATATGTTCCGCCGTCTGGGCTATGTTCATCAGGTGCTGAACGGCCAGAAAATGCACCATGGCGTCGCGATCATGAGCCGGGTGCCGATTCATGAGGATGACCGGCTCGACTGGCAGGCCAATGGCGAGGCGCGCCATGTCGGCGTTCGCCTGGACAATGGTGTGCGGATCGAAAATGTCTATGTCCCCGCCGGGGGCGACATTGCCGATCGGGAGCAGAACCCCAAATTCGGCCAGAAGCTCGATTTTATCGAACGTATGATCCAATGGTCGTCGGCGCTGGATAACAAGCCGACCATATTGACCGGCGATTTCAACATCGCGCCGCTGGAATGCGATGTGTGGAGCCACAAGCAATTGCTCAACGTCGTCAGCCACACACCGGTCGAATGCGAAATTCTCGCCCGGTTGCAGGCATCGAATGACTGGGTCGATATCGGCCGTCATTTCCATCCGGCGCCAGCGCGGCTCTACACCTGGTGGAGCTATCGCGCCAAGGATTGGGCCGAATCGGATCGCGGTCGGCGGCTCGACCATATGTGGATGACCCGCGACGTCGCCGACAAGGCGGTTGCCCACCGTGTCGTCGAACCCGCCCGCAACTGGGGCAAGCCGTCCGACCATATCCCCATCATCACCGAATTCGCCTTCTGATGGACAGGCGGGCGATCGGGCGCGACGCGGCGCGGGCGATCGACGCGCTGCGGCGCGGCTGGGCGGTGCGGGTGTCGGCTGCCGATGGCGCGTTACGGCTGATGGCGGTGGAAGGGGCGGACGCGGTCACGCTGGCCGACTTCGATCCTGCGGGCAAAGCCGACATATTAATCTCCGCTGCGCGCGGCCAGACGCTCAAACTTGCCAACCAGATCGCGGCGGCCGATCCCGACATGCCGGTGCTGATCGCCCGCGCGCCGTGGATCGACGCCGATGTGGCGACCGCCATCTCCGACCCGGTGCTGGACCTTGCCTCTCCCCTTAAAGGACCGTTTCAGGCCCGCACCCTCACTGCGCCACTGGCGGCAAAGGCCGCACTGCGCCTCGCCCGCCTGGCCGGCATCCTCCCCGCCTATTTCGCGCTGGATGGCGAAGGCGACCGGGATGTCGATGTCAGCGCCGACGCGATCGACGCCTATGACGATGCGATCCACCTCGCCATCGCCACCCGTGCAAGCCTGCCGGTGTCGGCCAGCGAAAGCGCGGAAATCATTGCCTTCCGCAGCCCGGATGAACCGCGCGAACATGTCGCACTCATTGTCGGGAAACGGGACTCCTCGCCCCCCGTCGTCCGCCTGCACAGCGAATGCCTGACCGGCGATGTGCTGGGCAGCCTGAAATGCGACTGCGGCCCGCAACTGCACGAAGCGCTCCACCAGATCGCCGACGCGCCCTGGGGCGTGCTGCTCTATCTGCGGCAGGAAGGGCGCGGCATTGGCCTCGTCAACAAATTGCGCGCCTATGCGATGCAGGATCAGGGCTTCGACACCGTGGACGCCAATGTCCGGCTGGGCTTTGCCATCGACGCGCGCGATTTTTCGGTCGCGGCGCGGATGCTCGATCTGATCGGCGTGCGCACCGTCCGGCTGCTGACCAATAATCCGCAAAAGGTGGCGGGGCTGGAGGCGGCGGGGATCAGCGTGGCCGAACGGCTGCCGATCATCCTGCCGACCAACCCGCATAACGAACGCTATCTCGCCACCAAGCGCGACCGGACCGGCCACCAGCTATGAGCCTGATCCGCGTCGATAGCGGCGCGGGCCGCCTGACCTTTGGCGCGACCAGCATGGCCTGCACCATTGGTCGGGGCGGCGCCTGCGCGGCGAGCGACAAGCGCGAGGGCGACGGCTGCACCCCGCTAGGCGTCTGGCCGCTTCGAGGCGTGCTGCTGCGACCGGGCAAGGTCGATCCGGCGGGGTTGCGTCTGCCCTGGCGCTGGGTGCGTGCGGGCGATGGCTGGTCTGATGACCCGGCCGATCCCGCCTATAACCGCCCGGTCCGCCTGCCGCGTGGTTTCTCTGCCGAAAGCCTGATCCGCGCCGACGACGCCTATGACGTGATCGTCATCCTCGGCCATAACGACCGGCCGCCGGTGCCGGGGCAGGGCAGTGCGATCTTCTTCCACCTGTCGGAAGGCCGGCCGACCGCCGGCTGTGTCGCGGTCGAGCGGGCCGATATGCTGCGGTTGCTACCGCTGCTGCAACCGGGCGACGCGATGGAGATTGTTTGACATCGCGCCAGTCACCTTAACCGTCAGCCAGCTCGCTTGAGAAGCGGAGGCGGTAACCGATCCCCAGCTCGTTGCCGATAATCTGCGGACGCTGCGGATCATCCTCAAGCTTTTGCCGCAAGGTGCGGATGAGGACCCGCAGATATTCGACATGATGCTCATGTTCCTTGGGCCAGACCTCCTTCATGATCTGGCCATGGGTGATCACACGGCCGGGAAATTGGGCGAGCTGGGCCAGCACCGCATATTCCTTGGGCGTCAGATGCACCTCCTGCCCGGCCTTCCTCACCACGCGGCCCAGCAGATCAATCTCGACATTGCCCGCGCGGACCGACGGGACGCCGCCGCCTTTGGTCATGCGGTTGCGCAGCGCCACGCGAACCCGCGCCAGCAATTCGTCCGTATCAAAGGGCTTGGTCAGATAATCGTCCGCGCCCAGATCGAGCGCTGCGACCTTCTCTTCAGTGGCGTCCCGCGCTGATACGATGATCAGGGTCGTATCGCTTTTCTGCTTGAACAAAGGCACCAGTTCCAGTCCGTCGCGGTCGGGCAGGCCCAGGTCGAGCAGGCTGATATCCGGCCGCTCGGTCCGCAATTTTTCCAGCGCGTCGCGCGCATTTTCCGCCTCTACGGTCGCATAGTTGGCGCGACTGAGCGCCGCGTTGATCAGCCTGCGGATCTGCGGTTCGTCATCGATGATAAGAACCTTGTGGCGGATGGTCATGACAGTGGCTCGCCGGGAAAATCGCTGATGATGAGATGTTCGGGTATGCGCAATGTGAAGCAGGCGCCGCGCGGTTCGCTATTGGTCGAAGCATCGACGCCCAGGCCCATCGCTTCTGCAAAACCCTTGACGATGGCGAGGCCAAGTCCCGTGCCATGCTTGACCCGGTCCGATCCTTCCAGGCGCGTGAACGTATCAAACACCTTCTTTTCCGCGCCGACCGGGATGCCCGGTCCCTCGTCGATGACAGATAGCAGGATGGCATCGGCGACCCGCTTGCCGCTGATCGTGACCGGGGTGTCCGACTCTCCATAACGGCCCGCATTGTCCAGCAGGTTGATCAGGCAGTGGTGCAGCAGGACCGGATCGACGCGCACCAGCGGAATGTCCGAAGGAATGTCGACCCTGACCTCATGGCCGACAAGCGACTGGCGGGTGTCCCTGATGGCACTGGCCACCGCGTCGAACAGATCGGTCGGCTCGATCTTCATCGGCAGGGCACCGGCTTCTACCCTCGCCATGTCCAGCAGGTTGGCGACGAACCGGTTGAGGCGCTGCGCTTCCCCCTCGATCGTGTCGAGCAGCGCCGATGGTTGCTTTCTTCGCAATTCCTGCGCCGCAGACATGATCGTCGTCAGTGGTGTGCGCAGGTCGTGGCTGACGGAGGACAGCAGCGCGGACCGCAAACGGTCGCGTTCGTGAATCTGCCGCGCGCCCTGCATCTCTTCCTCCAGCGCCATGCGATCGAGCGCAATCGCTGCCTGATCGAGAAGGCTCATGAGCAGGGGCGTCTGATCCGATCGCAGCGGTTCGCCCGCATCGTCGCGCGCCATCCCCAGCACGCCCAGCACGCCGCGCTGGGTGCGCAGCGGATGGAACAGCCAGTCGGATGCCGTCAGCGTCGATGATCCGCGACCCGCAGGTTGGGCATTGTTCATCGCCCATTGCGCCGCTGCCCGCTCGATTTCCTGAAGCCTGTCGTCGGGCGGGTAGGCAGCGCGCAGCGCGGGGCCGGAATCGGACGGCAGCAGCATGACCGTGCGAACGTCAAGCAGCCGCGCAATCTCCGCGCAGATCGCCTGGATCAGATCATCTTGGCTGGCGGCGGAGGTTAGTTGCCGGGAGAAACCGGCAAGCGCCGCATTCTGGCGCGCGCTGGACTGGGCAAGATCGGCTTGCCCGCGGACCCGCGCGGCAAACTGGCTGGTGACGATCGCAACGCCCAGCAGCACGAGGATGGAGATGACATTTTCCGGGTTGCTGACGGTCAATGTGCCGGTCGGTGGCAGGAAGAAGAAATTATAGGCAAGGCTCGATACCAGCCCGGCAAACAGCCCGGCGCGCAGGCCGTAGGTTGCTGCGGCGAACATGACCGGGACCAGATACAGCAAGGCGATATTGCCAAGGTCGATGACCTCCAGCAGCAGGCGGCCAACCGCCGTCATCGCGGCGATCATCAGCGCCGACCAGAGATAGTCGGTCGGCTTGCCCCATGCCATGCGGGTCGAATGCCGGCTCCGTGGCGGCGCAAGATCGTCGTCTGATGGAAGGACATGGACCGCGACCGACCCGATATCGCGGACAAGCCGATCCACCACGGATCCGTGGCGCAGCTCAAACCACCAGGATCGGCTCGACTTGCCGATGACAATCTGGGTCGCGTGCGCATCGGCGGCAAAACTTCGCAGACCCTCGACGACATTTTCCGCCGGAATGCTGGCTGTCGCCGCGCCCAGTCGCGATGCCAGCGCCAGCGTATCGGCCAGCGCCTTGCGCTCCTCGTCGGAAAAGGCCTGCGCGCGCCGGGTTTCGATATGCACGGCGGTCCAGGGCGCCTTGAGCGCATCGGCGAGGCGTTTGGCAGCGCGGACGAGGCCCGGTGCGCTCGGTTGCTCGCTGACGGCGACCACGACGCGCTCGCCCACCGCGAAGCTGCCCGCCAGCGCGTGGGCGCGGACATAATCGAGCATCTGCGTATCGATCGCCTGCGCGGCACGGCGCAGCGCCAGTTCCCGCAGGGCGGTCAGGTTGGACTTGGAGAAAAAATGGGAGAGCGCCCGCGTGGCCTCTGCCGGGATATAGACCTTGCCTTCTTTCAGCCGTTCGATCAGCTCGTCGGGCAATATATCGACGACCTCGATCTCCGCGGTTTCCAAGATCGAATCGGGCACGGTTTCGCGCACGCGCACATGGGTGAAGGATGCGACGACGTCGTTCAGGCTCTCTATGTGCTGGATATTGATCGTCGAATAGACGTCGATACCGGCGTCGAGCAGTTCCTCGACGTCCTGATAGCGTTTGGGGTGACGGCTGCCCGGAGCATTGCTGTGCGCCAGTTCATCGACCAGCGCGAGCTTTGGCTGCCGTTCAAGAATGGCGTCCAGATCCATTTCGCCAAGGCTGATCCCCCCATGGTCGATCTGCCGCCTTGGTATCACTTCATGACCCACGATCAGCGCTTCGGTTTCGCGTCGGCCGTGCGTCTCGACAACGCCAACCACAACATCGACGCCCGACTTGAGCCGCCGCATCCCGTCGCTGAGCATCTCGTAAGTCTTGCCAACGCCAGGTGCCGCGCCGAGGAACAGCTTGAGACGGCCGCGTCCTTCCTGCGCGGCTACCCGCAGGAAGGACTCTGGCGAAGGGCGTTTGTCGGTGTCGTTCACTGTGCTGTTGTAGCGCTGATCCGGTCCAGTCGTCGATTAAGATCGAGAATGTTGACGCTGGGATCGCCCAGGAAGCCCAGGAACGGCGTCCTGATCGTGTCCTGCACCAGAGCGCGAACGCGCGCCGCGGGCAGGCCGCGAACGGCGGCGACACGCGCAACTTGATAAAAAGCCGCCTCAGGCGAGATGTCAGGATCAAGGCCTGAGGCGGAGGCTGTCACCAGGTCGGACGGAACAGGGAGACCGGGGGACATTTGCTGAAATTTGGCGACATCGGCTTTCGTGCGATCGACCAGCGCCTGGCTCGTCGGACCGAAATTGGAGCCTGACGAGGCAAGGCCATCATAGCCCTTGCCAGCGGCAGACGGGCGTGAGGAGAAATAGCGCGGATCGGCAAAGCCCTGGCCGATGAGGGAAGAACCGACGAGCTTGCCCTGTTCCTCGATCAGGCTGCCATTGGCCTGATGCGGGAAGAGGGCTTGGCCGATGCCAGTCATCGTCAGCGGATAGACGATGCCGAGCAGAGCCGCGAAAAGGAGGGCCAGCACGATCGCTGGCCGGAGAGAGGTGAGGAAGTCCTTGCCCATGATGCTTTCCTTCAGGCCCGATGATGTCAGACGAGGCCAAGGCCGCTGACGGCCAGGTCGATGAGTTTGATGCCGACGAACGGCGACAGGAGGCCGCCAAGCCCGTAGATGGCGAGGTTGCGCGCCAGCAGCGGCCCGGCACCGATGGGTCGGTAGGTCACACCCTTCAACGCCAGCGGCACGAGCAGCGGAATGATCAGCGCATTGAAGATGATCGCCGACAGGATCGCGCTCTGCGGTGTCGCAAGCTTCATGACGTTGAGAATGCCGAGGCCCGGATAGAGGACCACGAACATGGCCGGAATGATCGCGAAATATTTGGCGACGTCATTGGCGACCGAGAAGGTGGTGAGCGCGCCGCGCGTCATCAGCAGCTGCTTGCCAAGCCCCACTATTTCGATGAGCTTGGTCGGATCACTGTCGAGATCGACCATATTGCCCGCTTCCCGCGCTGCCTGGGTGCCGGTATTCATCGCGACGCCGACATCGGCCTGGGCGAGCGCTGGCGCGTCATTGGTGCCGTCGCCGCACATGGCGACCAGGCGTCCGCCCTCCTGTTCCTTGCGGATCAGCGCCAGCTTGTCCTCTGGCGTCGCCTGGGCAAGAAAGTCGTCTACGCCAGCTTCGGCGGCGATCGACGCGGCGGTCAGGGGATTGTCGCCGGTGATCATGACCGTGCGGATGCCCATGACGCGCAGTTCGCCGAACCGTTCGCGGATGCCCGCCTTGACGATGTCCTTCAGGAATATCGCGCCGAGCAGCTTGCCGTCCTTTGCAACCGCCAGCGGTGTGCCGCCCGCGCGTGCAATCTCGTCGGTGATGCGGCGCAGTTCCTGCGTCGCCGGTTCCTTGTCCAGGCCGGGATTGGCGCGAAGGATGGAATCGACCGCGCCCTTCTGGATCACGCTGCCGCCGACCTTCACGCCGGATATCCGCGTCTGCGCCGTAAACGGGATCACCTCCGCGCCGTCGGGCAGAACCTGCGCCGATTGGCCGAACTTGTCACGGGCGAGCAGGGCGATGGAACGACCTTCCGGCGTCTCGTCGGCCAGGCTGGCGAGCAGGGCGGCCTCTGCGAGCGCAGCCTGGCTGGCCCCGCCGACCGGGCGAAACTCGGTCGCCTGTCGATCGCCGACCGTGATGGTGCCGGTCTTGTCGAGCAGCAGCACATCAATGTCGCCTGCGGCCTCGACGGCGCGGCCGGACTTGGCGAGGACGTTGAAGCGCACGAGCCGGTCCATGCCGGCGATGCCGATCGCAGACAGCAAAGCGGCGATCGTCGTCGGGATGAGGGTGATCAGCAACGCGGCCAGGATTGCTACCGGAATCGACCCGCCTGCATAGCTTGCAAAGCCGGGGATGGTGCCGACAGCGATCAGGAAGATGATGGTCAGGCCCACCAGCAATATGGTGAGGGCAATCTCGTTGGGCGTTTTCTGTCGCTCGGCCCCTTCGACCAGGGCGATCATCCGATCAAGGAAACCCTGGCCGGGGTTCACGGTGACACGGACGCGAATCTCGTCCGAAATGACCCGTGTACCCGCCGTGACCGCCGACCGGTCGCCACCGGCTTCGCGGATGACAGGCGCGCTTTCGCCGGTAATGGCCGCTTCGTTGACAGACGCGACGCCCGACACGACCTCGCCATCGGCCGGGATCAGGTCACCTGTCTCCACCAATACGATGTCGCCCATGCGGAGCGCGCTGGCCGGCACATTTTCGCTCTCGCGGCCGTCGCTTTTCAGGCGCTTGGCGGTCAGGTCGGCTTTGGTCGCGCGCAGCGACACAGCCTGCGCCTTGCCACGCCCCTCTGCGATGGCTTCGGCAAAGGTGCCGAACAACACCGTCAGCCACAGCCAGATGACCAGTTGCAGTTTGAAGCCGACCGTCAGCCCGTCCTGCCCGACAGCCAAAAGGACGGTCAGAAGAACAGCCACCGCCGCGGTCGTGAACATCACCGGATTGCGGATCAGTTTTTTCGGGTTGAGCTTGCGGAATGCATCGCCGATCGCCGGAACGATCAGGTCTGCGGTGAAGAGCGATTTGGACGCTGTGCGTGCCATTTTTATGCTCCGATCAGAAAAGCTGGCCGCGGATCATCGCAAGATGATCGGCAATGGGACCAAGCGCGAGGCTGGGCAGGAAGGTGAGGCCACCCACGATCAGCACAATGCCGATCAGGAGGCCGGTCCAGAGCGGTCCGGTGGTCGGGAAGCTGCCCGCCGTCGCCGGTGTATATTTCTTCGCGGCAAGGCTGCCTGCGATCGCCAGCATCGGAATGATCACGAAGAAACGGCCAAGCCACATCGCGATGCCCAGCAGCCCATTATAGAAGGGCGTGTTGGCGGTAAGACCCGCAAAGGCCGACCCGTTATTCCCGACGGCGCTGGTAAAGGCGTAAAGTATCTCCGAGAAGCCGTGCGGCCCCTTGTTGAGCGGTCCGGCTAGTCCGGCATCCATGACCGATGCAATGGCGGTGAAGCCAAGAATGATGAGCGGCAGAACGGCAATGGCCAGCACCGCCAGCTTCACTTCGCGGCTCTCGATTTTCTTGCCGACATATTCCGGCGTCCGGCCAACCATCAGGCCAGCGACGAACACGGCCAGGATGGCGAACAGCAGGAAGCCGTAGATACCGGCACCGACGCCACCGACGACGACTTCGCCCAGCTGGATGTTGAACAGCGGAATCATGCCGCCCAGCGCCGTGAAACTGTCATGCATCGCATTGACCGCGCCGCAGCTCGCCGCCGTGGTGACGACGGAGAAGAGTGCCGAGGCGGCGATGCCGAAGCGGACCTCCTTGCCCTCCATGTTGCCGCCGGAAACACCCAGGCCGTGCAGGATCGGATTACCGGCGGCTTCCTGTGCATAGACGACCGTCACGCCGATCAGGAAGATGGTGAGCATCGCGGCGAGGATTGCCCAACCCTGGCGGGTGTTGCCGACCGCCTTGCCAAAGGTCCAGGTCAGGCCGAAGCCGATCAGGAAGATCGACACCATCTGCACGAAATTGGTGAGCGCGGTGGGGTTCTCGAACGGGTGGGCGGAATTGGCGTTGAAGAAACCGCCACCATTGGTGCCGAGCATCTTGATCGCTTCCTGGCTGGCGACCGGGCCAAGCGCGAGTGTCTGCTTCACGCCTTCCAGGGTCGTCACATCGACCGAACCGGCCAATGTCTGCGGCACACCGCTGGCGATCAGGAACAGCGTATAGACGATGCAGATCGGCAGCAGCAGATAGAGCGTCACCCGCGTCATATCGGCCCAGAAATTGCCGATACCCGCCGCGCTGCGCCGCGCGAATCCGCGAAAAAAGGCGAAGGCGAGCGCGATGCCGGTCGCGGCCGACAGGAAATTATGGATGGTCAGGCCAAGCATCTGGCTGAGGTTCGACATGGTCGATTCGCCACCATAGCTTTGCCAGTTGGTGTTGGTGGTGAAGCTGACCGCGGTGTTGAACGACAAATGTTCGCTCAGCCCGGCATATCCCAGCGGGTTGAGCGGAAGCCCCGCCTGCAACCGCAGGATCGCGTAGGTCAGCAGCAGCAGCGTGGCATTGAAGATCAGCATATGGACGGCGTAGCGCCGCCAGCTCTGATCCTCGTTCGGATTAATGGCCGACAATTTGTAAAACCCACGCTCGACCGGGCCGAGTATGGCATGAAGCGGTGTGGGGCGTCCCTCATATAGAGCGAACAGCCAAAGGCCGACCGGCTTGGTCAGCGCCAGCAAAATGCCCACAAAGGCCGCGATCAGCAGCCATCCCTGGAATGTCATGAGAGCTTCCTTTGTCTAGAAGCGTTCGGGCCGCACGAGTACGGCGACCAGATAAAGAAGGAGGCCAAGGGCGGTGATCGCCGCGAGCCAGAGATCAAGGGTCATTGTCCGGCCACCCTCACGCGTTGTCGCACAGGGCGACATAGCCAAGGCTAGCGCCGAGCAGAGCGAGGATGAGGCCGATCCAGAGGATGTCCTGCATGGGTTGTCTCCCACAGTGCTCGCGCGAAGGAGGCCGCATGAGTCATCTGCAGTCGCCTAGATATTGCAGGGCGTCGTTGGAATTCGAGACGGAGGATATCCCAAGCGCATAGTATTTGCGTATGGAAGCGCATAGCGCACCGGCCATGACTGGACGTGAGGCTTTGGATGATCGTGGCTGATGGCACCGATGGCCGACTTTTGGTGGCGATGAAGGGGCAGTAAACCGCCATGTCCCAACGCCAACTCGCACCAGCGCAAACTACTCAGCAATTTGGTGAAGCACTGGGCCAGGACAATGGCTTGGTAGGTCGATACGCCGTCGGAGATACCGACCCCACCATGGTATGTATGCAGGACGACGACACCGGCCCTTTGTCGGTCCTCAACTATGATCCTGAATTCTCACAAGCAGACCGTCTGTTTCCAACGAAAATTCGAGGGCCTAACCATCGATCTGCCAAAAACAACATGGCGGAACACGTCGCGATAGCGGCACCAGGCAACAGCTATCGAGCGCCGCTGCAACGGTACACCATGTTGTTGCAACGCCATCCCTGTACAAAGGGGGCAAGATGGTAGTCGTTGCCGTAGATATTGGGGGCGCTCAAATAATCGGTCGATATGATTTGTGCGCCGCTGGCAAGCGCTGCGTCGCGGCGCTTGCCCGAACCATCGCGCGCATCAACGGTGTCAATGTCGGCCCGTGTCCGCACCAGATACCCTTGGCGGACCGCCTCGCCTATTTCCGCGCCGCGCGTCAGCGCATTGTCGAACAGCATGAAGGCGGTGTGCGCCATGCCCGCCTGACCCTGCACGAAGGCGACACGCCCCTGGAGTGATGGGCGTCCGTCCAGATAGGGCGCGAAGGTTTTGAGATTCATTCCTGGCACGAGGAACAGGAACAGGAATTTTCCGCGGGCCTGCCCCAGCGTTGGCCAGCGTTTTGCCCGTGCGGCAGCTTCCAGTGTCGGCAAGCCCCCCCGAAGATCGTCGGGCGTAAACAGCTTGTCGCGGCCAAGGACGCTGCGAATGCTGTCATCCACTTCGTCGAACGCCGCCTTGTCGAACGGCGGGATCGCAGTCGCGCCGGGGATCGCCTTATCCAGACCTGAAAGCTTGGGCTCCAGTAGCACGAATACAGGGCTGTGGTTCGGCGTGGCATCCGACCATTGCTTCATCAGTGTCAGGCAGTATCGGAAAGTCGGGCATTGGCTGCGAAAATCCAGGTCGGCAACATGCAGCACCTTCATCCCCGGCTTTGTCAGTTCGTTGCGATAGATGGGCGCAAGATCGGTCACACCCTGCTCGCGCAACTGGCGATAGGCAAGGGGATCGGCATAGGCACCGCCCTTGGGATCGGGTTGCAGATCGATTTCGATGCTACGAACGCCGCTGCGCAACTGCGCCTGCAACGGCATTTGCACATAGTCGAGGCTGGCGGCGATGTCAGTGAGGCGACCGGGATGCTCATCCAGCATCTGCGCGCGCTGGGCGGGGAGCATCGTTTCGCTCGCCTTTGCCATGCGTGAGGACAGACGTGGCGCCATCAGCGCCATGACACGCGGATCGGCGGGGATTGCGTAGCTGTTGTGCGTGCCGACCACTTGTATTGCATTGATTGGCAAGGCGTCGGGGTTCGACACAGGCTGTGCCATAGCCATCGCTCCACACAGGGCAGCAGCAAGGCTGGCCCCCATAACACACCGTTTCACAGACCTGTCTCCTGCTGTACCGATCGAACCGGCATGTCCATCAAAGCCCTGCCGTTGATCCGAATGTTCCGGGCCATCGGCGTCGTGACGACATAGCGCGGATCGCCCGGCGTGATGGGATAGAGGCCGAGCATGGCCCAGATGTACCAGGCAGACATGGTGCCTGCGTCGTCATCCATGCCGTCGGCAAATCCCTGCGGCGACAAGGCGAAGCTGCGCCCTACCCATGGCTGTGGCCGGACGCCGGAATTGACATAGCGATGCGGTACGGGTTGGGTAATGTAGCGGCGTACCACCCGTTCGGTGGCAGCCTTGTCGCCCGCCCATGCAAAGAGATAGGGCGTATGAATGTCGGGCTGGTTCGTCATGTTGAACAGATTGTCGGCGAAGAAGCGCTCCAGCTCGGACCGGAACTGCGGGCCTAGCGTCCGGGCCAGCCATGGCAGGTCGAACACCGGCGCCCAGCGATATTGCGCCAATGTGCCCTGATACAGCCCCCGCGCCTTCACGATATCGGCATCGTCCCCAAGGTGGCGGAAGGTAGCCAGCCACATCGGACGATAGCTGAGCGCCTTTGCACGAAATGCCTGCGCGGTGGCGGTTTCGCCCAGGTCCGACGCCAGTTCGGCAATCGCCCAATCGTCATAGGCGGCCTCGATCTGTTCGTCCGGCGTCTCGCGGGCAAGCGTGGCGCTTTCCGCCACCATCCCGGCCAGCGCCGCCTTCGCGTCGAAATCAGTAATGCCCCTGCGTCGGAAATCGAGCAGGGCAATCCCCGCATGTTCGGTGCGCACGGTCAGAAATGGCTCGGTTGGCGTTGCCCAGCGCGTCTTGCCACTCTGATAGAGCCTCACGAGCGAGCGCGCGATCTGCCCGGCGCGCTCCGGGTCGATCAATGCGAGCAGCGGCATCTGCGTCCGGTAATTGTCCCACAGCGCCCAACTCGTATAATGTTGATCGCCGGGCGAAAGCTGCTGGACTGTGCCATCGCTGCCGCGAAAGCGCCCGTCCGGGTCGGCGATGGCGACGGGTGACTGCATCACGCGAAACAGCGAGGTATAAAAGAGCCCCTGCTGCTTTTGGGCGCCGCCGATACGGACGCGGGACAATTGCCTGTTCCATTCGGCCAATGTTTGCGCGGCAACGGTCGGGAAAGGACGGTTGCCCAGTTCGGTGTCACGTACTGCTGCCGCGGCAGCGGGATCGACCGAGGAAAGGCCGGTGCGTAGTTCGACACTATCGCCGCTGCGCACGCGCAGCGCCAATCGCGCCTCTCGTGCCGCTTCGCCGTGCCAGAGCGCTGCCACTGGCTTGCCATTATGGGTCAGGCGTGTCGCGGAATGGAGATGATAGATGCCTGCGTCACAGACGGTGCCAGCTGAAAAACTGGCGCGCAGATCGCCGTCCGGTTGCGCCTGCCAATGGGCGGCGATACGCTTGGAATAACCACGATCGAAGGCGACGATGACGTTGACCTGCCCGGACTTCGGCACGGTGAAGCGCAGGCTGCCCGCGCCACGTGTGGCAGTCATGTCCGCGATGATGCCGGGACCGTAACCGACGCTGTAATAGCCCGCATGGGCGCGCTCATGGCGCTTGTTGATCGGCGCGGGACGTGTCGCATCATTATAGGCGAGCATGACCTTGACGTCGCCGCCCGCCCCGCCGCAGCCGACACCGACGCCGCGCGTGTGCGAAAATCCGGTGAGCTGGGTGGCGGCATGGTCATAGCCGGCATGGTTGGCGGGCATCGTGTCGGGACCAAGCTGGACCATGCCAAAAGGCGCAACCGCCGCGGGGCTGAGTTGTCCATAGTCGGCAAGCGTACCCACGAACGGATCGACCAGCAGCCCTGGCTCGCGCGCTGCCGCAGTCTCCGCAAACGCGCCATATGCCAAGACTGCCACCAGGATAACGGCGATGTGCCTCATCATGGATCGAGCGGGTCTATGGCTTCGACATGGAAAGCGATCGGATCTGGCGTAAAGACCAGCGTGAACTGGTCGGGTCCCGGTGTCAGACGACCGGGCTGTACGCCCATTTCGGCAAGATTGCGCTGGGCCAGCACATCGCCGCCTATATATTGGATCGTGCGATGATCCGACACGACCAAGGCGGGCCGATCGGTGGGGAATTTCGCGGCCAGCAACAGCCGCGCGCAATTGCGCAAATTGGTGGTGGTGTGGCGCGCATGGGGTTCGATCAGGATGCGGTCGGCAGGCACGCCATATTGCGTGATGAGCAGCCGCTTCATCTCCACCGCTTCGTTGAACGGTGTGCGGTTGGGATGCACATTGCCGCCCGACACGATGATGAAGGGCGCAACGCCCCGTGCGAACATATCGGCGGCGATCGACAAGCGGATATGCCCCAGCACACCGGTGTGCGATTGTGCATCCTCCGGTCCGTGACCAAATACCAATAATGCAGTGTAGGGCTTTCCGCGCCAGTTCATCCTGCCAATGGCGCGGTTGGTTTCGGCATTGTCTCCGCCGAGCAAAGGCCGGAAATTTCCGGCGTCGATGCGTTCGTTCATTTGCAGCAGGCCCGCCGCATAACGCAGAGCGGGGTCGAAAAACAGGTCGCTGCCCTTCGCCTGCGCTGCGGTGGCGACGCCATGCGCGCTCAAAATGTCGGCCATCTGTGGCAGAGCCATATTGAAGATGGTCGCATCTATGACGGGATAGCGCGGCGCCACACCCTTGGCATAGACAGCGATCACGCGGTTGATGGCAGCCGCCGTTTCCGCCCAGGCCGCCGCCACCAGATCGGCGTCTGACAACGCCGCATATCGTGCAAAACGTCCCGATGGGCGCATCTGCCGTGCGACCAGCGCCTTGCCCAGTTTCGGATTTTCCACCAGGTGCCGCAAGCGCGCCTGGACCAAAGCGATGTCCGCATCGGTCCAGATCCACGCATCGGCCAGGCATTGCGGCGAGGGGGTGCATGGACCCGTGGGAATGCGCGCCGCGCGATTGGCTGTCAGCGTTTGAAGCACGCTGTCGTCCCGCAATGCCTGCCCCCAGCCATCCGCTGTCCGCATCATGGCGAACAGCGGAAAGACGCGCGTCGGCAGCGTATCGGCAAAGGGTGATGTGTACCCCGCAGGCTCCTGCGCTGCCGTCGTTGCCGACGCCAGCGACAAGGCAGCCGCCACGCAAGCCCCGAAGGCAGAGGCACGCATCAGGTGCAAATTACCAGCTCCGGCTGAGGATGAAGCGGAAATTGCGGCCGAACACCGGACGACCATAGATCGCATCGCTTGCGCCCTGTCCGGCAAGCTGGTCAGTGCGCGGGTTGCCTTCGGTCAATCCCTTCGCATTGGTCAGATTGTCGCCGACCACCTGGAAGCGCCACTTGCCATAGGTCATCGCCGCACTGGCGCCGAACGTCTGATAGGCGGGCAATGCAGTTAGATTGAAAAGGTCGACATAGCGACGACCGACCCATTCATAACGTCCCGCAATCTGCAGTTCGCCCTCGCCCACCGGGAAAGTGAACGATGGGCGCACATTGCCGAAAAATTTGGGTTCACGGATGATCTGGTTGCCGTTCACGGCGCTGGGATCGGCACCTGACGAGTTTTGCAGGTTGCGATACTGCGCATCGGAATAGGTGACGGAGCCGGCCAATTCAAACCAGCGGACGGGCGTGATCTTGCCGTCGATTTCGACACCCTTCACAACAGCTTCGCCGATGAAAGGCACGGACTGGTCGTTGCGGCCGGTCACCGGATTGAAAGCGATGAATGAGGCGTTGAACGGGTTAAACTTCGTGTAAAATCCCGTCACATAGACATAGGCAGGGCCATAGCTTGCCTTGACGCCCAATTCATACTGACGCGCTTTGGTCTTGATAATGGTGGGCGCTGGGTTGGATACCACGCCCATCTGCGGGGGTACTTCCAGATTGGAGACACGCCCATAGGCACCCAAATTGCCGTTGAAATCGTAATTGGCGCCGAGTGTCCAGTTGGTCGCCGAAGGCTTGAGCGTCTGGGAAACTATCGCGCCAGTGAAGGCGCGGGTATTATTATCGGCTATCGTGGTGGCGTCGCCCAGATTGGCGCTGGCCGACAGTAACGAATAGCCTTCATAGTCATACCATTCCTTGCGGATGCCACCGTCGATCTTCAATCCGTCGGTCACGTCCCAAGTGTCGTTCGCGTAGATGGCGATCATCTTCGCATCGGCCTTGCCCTGATTGAGCGTGGTCGTGTAGCGCAAAACGCCATTTTGCGTGACCGAACCCAACACGGCACCCGTGGCCGAATAGGCGACGAGATCGAGCGTACGCGGCCGGCTCTGAACTTCGATCAGCATGTCCTGATAGACCTGGAACAGCGTATTGCCGTAAAATGATCCATAAGTGCCAACCCGCACGTCGTGCGTGCCAAAGCCGGTTTCGAATTTGCGGGTCACGCTCAGATCGGCCTGTCCCGAATAGAATTTCGATTCCGAAACGCGATACTGGCCGGACATGACCAGCCCGGAAGCGGAATAGGGATCATAGGCCGTCGCGCCGTTCGTGCCAGCGATCGCGTAACCCAGGCGCGCTACGTCCGCTCCAAAAGCCGTGCGTGCGGCTGCCAGATTGCTGGCGATAAAGGCATTGCCATCGACCGGATTGGTGGTCGAATAGAAAGCGTCGAAGCTGTTCTTGCCCTTGGTAAACCCGCCCTTGGCAGAGACGAGCCAGCCGTTGAAATCGCCTTCATACTGGATGCCGGCGTTGAAGAAGCGGATATGGCGTCCATCGGCCAGATCGCGGGTCAAGCCCTGCGTCACACCCGCGCCATCACGATATTTGATGTTCACGTTGCGCAGCGACGGCGAGTTCATCGTGCCGGTGTGATAGTCGATATAGGGATCGAGCGAGACTGACGGATTGCGCGGATCGGCGATCGGGATCGGCAGATAGAACAGGTTGTGATCGTTCGTATATTGCATCGTCACCTTGACGAAGCCATTGTCCAGATCGTGCTTCAGATTGGCGCGGATCTGACCACCTTTGTCGTTGGGAAATCCGGCGTCGCGATAGCCATCATGCTGGCGCAGGAAGCCGCCAATCGCATAATAGGTGTTTTCGCCAACTGGGCCTGACTGCATGGCGTCCAGCCGGTACAGACCGGTATCGCCCAACGTGATCTGCGCCTTGCCACGCGATTCGGGTCCGCCGGTCGCTGTGATATTATTGGCAATGGCGGCGGCGCTGCTCGCGTAAATCGGCGCAGGGCCACCGCGGACGATTTCAACGCGCTCGGTCATCAGATCGTAGCGGTTCATGCCGTCGCCGGAGTTGAAGAACACGCCGTCGATTTCATGATATAGCGGCAGCCCGTCCTGCTGGAAGATCAGATAGCCACGATCCGTCGGAATACCGCGTACGCGGGTGATGTTCTGCACTTCACCGCCAGTCGCTTCCACCTGGATGCCCGGAACCGTGCCGAGCAGATCGGCGAAATTCTTGGGCGCGATCTTCTGGACTTCAGCCTCGCCGAGCGAATTGACCGCATAGGATACGTCAAAGCGGCGTTGTGCGCGCGCGCTGCCGGTTACGACGATGTCCGATTGCGGCTCTTCTTCCACATCCGGTGCGGCGGCCGGCGCAGTTTCTTGCGCGGCAGCAATGCCGGACGCCGACATCGCCAGCGCGCTGAGCGAAGTGAGCAGAATGACGGCTTTGGATTTCTTGACTGTAAGTTGCATTGTGCGATTTCCCCGCTTGGATGCCGGGCGGTTAGGGACGCTTCGCGACAGAGCCATGACAGTCTGACCAGTCAATGTCGGAAAGTTGGGCATTTTCGAGGATTGCCGGGGAGGTTCGCCTTGGCAAAGTTACCACGCCCACCGATCGCCGAGATCAGGACCATGGGTGGTGTCAGCCTAACGCGAACCGCTTTCCGACTCGCAGATATCGGTGTTTGAGCGGCATGAGCTAGGCTGTAACACTCTGCCACTTGGGCCAGATGGCACCGCGCAGGTCAGCAGCCACACCGCGGTCGCAGCGGGCAGTCGCGATTCCGTAGCGAAAGATGCGGCTTAGCACGCGCCGCATGCGCAGCGCGCTCTTATAGCGACCGTTCGTCTCCCTTGCGCAGGACCGCCAGCGCCTCGTGAGGCGTTATGCCATCAATCGGATGGGATCCGATCAGCGGATAGGCCATGCCCAGGAGCCAACGGATTTGTCGAGTGTGATGGCAGCGCGACCCTCACGCTAGCATTTGGCGATCCATTCTTGCGCAGATTCCTTGAATGAGGTAGCCGAGGTGAATCTTGCCGCGACCGTTGCCCGCTTCCTTTGAAACCAGTCGCTTACTGGGGATCTTCGGACGTCGCCGGAAGAACAAATGGTGCCAGAAGAGGACTCGAATTGAGAATTTACTCAATTGTTTTAAAATCTTAGTCGTCGAAAATGATTTGTGTGGATACCCTCAATTGTACCCGCAAGCAAAAAAACAGCGCGGTGCGATGCCCATTTTCGCCGCTCTGACAATTTTTTTCTATCTATCTGCGTCTACCATAATCCACAGCAATCTGCACATGACGAACGTGAATTTACATAGCATCCATTGCTTCGACGCGGCCTTAGGGCAGTTCGCGACCAGAACGCGTCGTTCGCCGGTTGGGCTTAGAACGGCAACTTCCGTTACAACCGGCCATTCGCTCATCGGGTAGAAGAGTTCTTCGAACTTGAGCAGCCTGCATACGCCGTCCGCGAACACAGCCAGCGCTTCCTCGTGATCGTCAGACATCAGTTCTATAACGCGCGTCGGCCGACTCACATCTTACGAACACTCTTGAACTCTGTAGGCTCACGGCCTACATGCCTACCATGAGCATCGCTGCCCCCCGGTTTGATCTATCATTTGTCCGCAACTGGCGGGCGACCGCGCATAGCGTTTCGGCCGCAACGGCTGTTGCCACCAGGGTTGCGCCGCGGATCGACTATGACCTCGATCTCGTCGTTCATTCCAACCAGAGCCGCATGCTCGTCCAGTGCAAGCAGCCGACGGTCCGGATCAGCCACGATATCCTCCATGCGCTTACCGAGCACAAAGACGCCCGCATCTTCGTCCAGGGCAGCGTGCGTTACGACACTGCGATCAAACCTCTGCGCGACGCGTTCCTCGATGAATTCCAGTTCGCAATGTCGACGACTATGGGCGGCCATGCAGGGCGACGCTCCTTCACGACTGCGCATGAAATCGGCCACGTCCTGCTATCCCGCCGATCGGTCGGCCGCGCGCTCGAAGAGCTGCTTAACATCTTTCGCCTCGACCGCGGTGCATCGAGGGTGGAGCCGATAGCGTGGCTGTTCCGTACCCGTGTTCGCCAGGTCATCGGCGCCGTCCGTTTGACTATCGGCTTCCGTGTCTTCGCACCGACGCCACCCCCGCCCGAGCTCTCCACGCTGCGCGAATGGGCGCGGCGCTTCGCTATCCATACCGGCTTTTCCCCTCCGCCGGCGCCGATCGCCCGATGCGATGCGCTTCACGGAGGATACAGTGATTACAACCGACGACCCGATCTTGAGCCTGATACTCGCCTGCGGCGGGCATCCAGAAATACCTGCGGCGCTTGCTTCGGCCGCCTATTGGAAGGCGAACCTGCTGCTCGCCGCTCGCGGCTGGTCGACGATCGGCGGCTTCACCAGCGTCGTGCGGCTGCCCGAGGGCCATTATGCAGCCCCGGTCGATGCCTCGTGGGCGATCAGCTTCGCCTGGGATTACGACGTGAACCGCGCCTTCGCGCTCCGGCTGCAGCCGTTCTCGGACGAGGACATCGATGAAGGAGACCGACCGATTGCATGAACCGCCACGGATATCCGAGGTCTTGCGAGCGCATTTCCTGACGATCGAAGGGGTGACGCAGGATCGCCTCGCCCAGGCGATGGGCGTGTCGCGCCACAGCATCAACGAGCTCATGAACGATCGGCGGTCGATCACCGCTCCGATGGCACTGCGGTTGGGTCGTGTGCTCGGCACCGATCCAGAATTCTGGCTCAACCTGCAGCAGGCGCGGGACTTGTTCGAGGCGCGGCGTGATCTCGGCGAGGAGCTGGGCGACCTGACAATTCTCCGCGTGTCGGTCACGGAAGCCGACGTCGTGCGAACGCGAGCCAAGGGGCGGACCGATGCCGATGCCGCAAGCGCCGCGAACTCGCCGGGCTGAATGGTCACGACGCGCACTCTGAACCCGCTACCGTTCGAGCATCTCGAGCCCAAGAGGTTCGAGGATCTCGTTCGCCAGCTCGTCTATGATTTCCGGCCCTGGCGCGTACTCGAAGCGACGGGGCGGAGCGGCGGCGATGACGGTTTCGATGCTCGCGCGATCGAGGCTGTCTCAACCGCTCTAGGTCAGCCGCCAGAGCCCGTAGAGGGTGAGAACGACGTTGCGGAGCCGGACCATGATCGTCCCTGGCTGATCCAATGCAAGCGCGAGAAGGCGATCGGTCCGACGAAGATCGTCCAGCACCTCGATGCGATACCACCCGAAAGCATCGTCGGTCTCCACGGGATGATCTTCGCGGCGGCGTGTGATTTCTCGAAAGCCACCCGCGATGCGTGCCGTGCCTGGTGTCGTGACCGCGGCGTGCAGGAGATTTACATCTGGGGGCGCGGCGAGATCGAGGATCAGCTCTTCCAGCCGAAGAACGACAACTTGCTCTTCGCCTATTTCGGGATTTCGTTGCAGATACGGCGACAGGCGGTCGGTACGCGCATCCGGCGAGCGACCACCCTCAAGCGACGTATCCGCAAGATGCAGGAAGGCGCACATTGGCCCGGCGCGCCGATCATCATCCGGGACGCCTCTGACGATCGTTATCCGCAGGTCGATGAAGGCGGGTGGGAGAGTGGTGACTATCGCTGGCGTCCGGCTTTCTCGTGCGGGCCGGGTATCGATGGTCTGCGGATCATCGTCCGCCAGCATTACGGCTTCTATAACCCTGAAACCCAGGAATGGGACTTCGCCACCGGCTTCAACCATATATATCCGCACGAAGCCGAACGGCTCTGGGCACGGCCGCAGGCTCTGGGATCATCCGATGCCATCATCACCGCGTGGAGCGGGATGCCGCGTCAGCATCAGGTGCATTTCCGTCTGATCGGGGTGATCCCTTACAGCGAGATCATCGAGATCGATCAGGAGCCGGACGACTTCAGCGACCTGCCGGTCGTCTTTACTTCGTTCAGGCCGTGGCGGGCCGGGGGCTATGAGCCACCCTATCTGGATCGGGTGACGTTAGAATTCGAAGCCTCCCAGTCGTACCAGCAGGCGATCTGGCAACCTGACCGCCACGTCCGCGTATTCCCGACTGACATGCGTGATGCCAAGTGGGAGAAGGCCTGGAGCGAGGCCAACGGCTGGGCGTTGTCAGAGCGAACGCGCGAGTTGCCGCTCGATCCGAAGATCGCGGAATTGCGGCGCGAAATCCAGTCCCAGGAGTAGACCGATGCCAGCGATCGCGGCGCTGGCCAACAATGCGCATGAAGAAGGTCATCGCGATTGTTGCGCGCTCGCCGACAGTCTCTAGAATTGGTTGCATGAATCGTCTCGTTTACAACCTTTATTGCGACGAAAGCTGCCACATCGAGGGGGACAGGATTCCCGTGATGGTGCTCGGCTGCGTCTGGTGTGAGGTCGGCGAGACCCAGCGCGTCAAGGAGCAGCTCCGCGCGATCAAGCGCCGGCACGGGCTTGGGCCGACCTTCGAGACCAAATGGACGAAGGTTTCTTCTGGCAAGGTCGATTTCTACGCCGACGTTCTCGACTATTTCCTTAGCGAGCCGAAGCTGCGGTTCCGCGGCATATTGGTTCCCGACAAGGACAAGCTCGACCACGAGCGATTCGGCCAGAACCATGACGAGTGGTATTACAAAATGTATTTCACAATGCTGAAATACGTCATTTCTCCGTCGCACGCCTACCGCGTCTATCTCGACGTGAAGGACACGCGCGGCGGTCCCAAGACACGTGACCTGCACAACGTGCTTTCCAACAACATCCATGACTTCAATCACAAGACGGTTGAGCGCGTAGAGCAGATCCGCTCGCATGAGAGCGAGATCCTCCAGCTGACCGACCTGCTGATCGGTGCGGTCGGCTACGCCAACCGTAGGCTGGAGACGAGTGCGGCGAAGCAGGCGCTGCTTGCACAGCTGCGTGGCCGGCTCGGGCCGAAGGCGCTGACCCAGACCGCGTCGTTTTCCAGCACCAAGTTCAACCTGCTGGTTTGGGCGGCGCAGGAGGGTGCCGGATGAGTGTGCCGGCGCTGCTCCCGTTCGGGGGTGACTGGAAGGCCTATGAAATCGAACTCTACGCGATCTTCCTCGCGGAGATCGCGCAGGGCGGGCTGATCTTTCGCGGCGACCGGGTATCCTGTCGCCGCCTTCCTGAAACAGAAGGCAAATGGGCCGCCTTCTGGCATCTTATCCAGCAAGGACCGGTGGAGGATGATCGCCTGCCCGACATGCGGCGCTGCGAGCGACTGCGCTGGGTGAAGTATGTCATCGAAGCCTGGAATACCGACGGCGACATCGAGTGGTGGGAGAACAAGCGCAAATCGGAAACCAGTGTCCTGCTGTGGTACCGCGAGGAGTATCTCGTCATCCTGGCCCGCCGCGACGGCTACTGGCTTCTGAAATCAGCCTATGAAACGCATCAAGCCCACCGCATTGGCACTTTGCGCGCAGAACGCGACAAGTTTCACGGCCACTAGAATCAGCTGAGGCCGGCTCAGCGTTGCCGAACCGACCTCGAATGCTCTTCCTACGCATGGCAGGTGAGACTGAGACGTATCTATGCATGGTCAAGTGTGAATGCAAGGCTAATTGCCTGGTACCGCATATGCGGTACCAGCGTGGGCGCGGTGAAACAAGCCGCTTTGGCGGTTGGCGGCCAATGCTCTGCTCCGCTTTTGCGAACTTTACGTGTCGATCACGCCATAGATTGCTACGGACGGGCCGGGGGGTGGCACGCCCGCTCACCTTCCAATAACTCATCTTGACGACACAAGCGGCTGCACTGCTTCACTCCACGATCCAGACGCGACCATCGACGAAAGTCAGGTGAGAACTTTGGCCCAGACGACGGTAGTTGATTGTCGGCGGTTGCTGATGGCGTGAGTTGGTTGACAGGCCGTGGGAGCGAACGGCGGCTTCTTTATATGCTAAGCTGAAATCTACGAGTCGCATTCCGCGTCTCCAATTGCACTCCGATGGCCGTCGGGGAGCGCTGGACGTCCGCTCCTGGCGAGACCTGCCGTTCGACGCGTCACCTGGTAAGGGCAGGAAAGTCCCAAGATGCAACGTTCGTTTGCGGCGGCGGCGTCACGGCGCCGACCTGATTTCGTCGCATTACAGATCGGGATAGAAATGCCGTCGCATGGCCTGAGCGTCACGTTCGCTCAGGAACGAAACCAGGAACATCGTTTCCTTCAGCTTGATCACGCCGACATTATCTACCGGGCCCAGCGCATAGCCGTCCTCGCTATCAAATTTGTCCAGCCATGCGCGCACCGTCGCCTCGTCTTTCAAAGGAAAAAACACGTTGAAGGCAGCGTTTTCGCGCATGATCGACTCCTAGTCTCAATTGCCGAGGGGAGAGAAAGCAGGGCATCCGGTATCATGGCTAACGATAAGTTGTCAGGCCCGATCTGCTGCCGAAGTGAGGTAAAACGTAAACAGTCAATATTCGACCCACTTTTCTCTCGTGCCGGGATCCCGCCCAGACAGCCTCGGAACGACGGCTTCTGGTGCGAGCTGCCATTCGCCAGACTGATCGAAAACGGCAGCATCGTCCCATTTCAAGGCACCCAGGACCGGGGCTGCCATCGACCCTTGTGAGACATTCAGCCAGCGGCTTTCTAGTCCCAACTGCGGAACAGCCGCTTTCCTTTCCGCGCAGTCGAGAATCCCTTGAGTGCCGAAGGGCAACAATAGCATTGGTTTATGAGGCTTGCCCTTAGGTGACATCAGTCAGTGCCGGAGATATGGCACGTGGATGAGGTCGGCGGGGGGCGGCATTGGACATATCTTACGAAAGAATCAGCAGTTCCTTGGGATCGCTGTTGCTGGTTTGGGCCTCGGTCGAGAAAGCTGTGCGCCACGAAGTTGTTCGCGCCCATGGCCTCCTGCCGCCAAGGGCGCGTGGCATAGCCGCTGCGTTGCAAACCTGGGAGAGCGCGGTCATCGAATCTCAACCCGCCAACTCACTCGGGCCGTTACTCGCCACGACGTTGCGCCGCCAACTGCAAAAGCCGCTCGATGTTCGGAATGGCGTATGTCATGGGCTGATCGGCATTTCGGCGGCAACTGAACAGATGCAAGCCACGTTGCGGTGGGAAATCAACGACGTTAGGCATGCGATCTCTTGGGATGAGCTGCAGGCGCAGCTAGGGTGGCTTTCAAAACTACCCCGCGCCGTTTCGATTATCTCAAACCCGTCACTGAAGGACGCCGGAAACAGGACCACAAATACGGCTGAAAACCGCGCGTGGTGGCGATCGGAGTTCTTATTTGGTGTGCCCGAACCGTGAGGCTGCTGCCATAACTGCGCGATAGGAAGGATCGACCCTTTGTGGCCTATCAGCGATTAAATTTCGTTATCCGGCAGCAGACCGTCGGTTATTGGTTGCCTTCCGACGATCTCTTACCGTTAATCGGCAGGTCTATCAGTAATAGGACTTTCGCCGAAATCGGGTGATACAGAACGCCTATAATAGCTTTCTGCACAGGTTGAGCCGCGCCTCCCCTTGCGTTAGCTTCATCACTAGATGGCGTGGAGGTTGTAGATGGCGACTTTGGCTGAACCGCTACCTGGATATGGGCGCGATGACCGGTTCTTTTTGAGGATGGCGATCGCGATGGCTTTGACTATCGTTGCCGGTTTTTCCCTTCAAGCGGCGACGGGTCGCTCGACGTTTGGCGCGCCGCCACTTGTCCACCTCCACGCTTTCATCTTCTTTGGTTGGGTGGTGCTGTTCGTCTCACAAAACCTCCTAGTCACCCGGGGCTCGATCGCCCTTCACCGGCAGCTCGGCTGGGTAGGCGCTGGGTGGGCCAGCGCGATGGTCCTCGTCGGCATATATACGACCATAGAAATGACGCGAAACGCCGCCACGCCGTTCTTCTTCCTTCCGGCATATTTTCTTGTCATGAACATCCTATCGATCCTCTGCTTTGGCGGCTTGGTCATCGTGGCGATATCGATGCGCAAGCGAACCGAATGGCACAGGCGTTTCATGTTTTGCGCCATGGCAATCCTGACCGGACCAGCCTTTGGCCGCCTTTTGCCAATGCCGCTGCTTGTCCCATATGCAGAATGGGGCGTTTTCGCCGCAGTGATGTTGTGGCCGTTGATTGCGATCGTTGCGGATCGTCGCCGCCGAGGCCACGTCCATCCGGCATTATGGTGGGGCATCGCGACCATCATTCTCATGCAGATCTCGATGACTTTGATGGCGCATAGCGTGATAGGCCTCAAGCTTTACGCCGTGAGCACCTCGGGTTATCGCGGCGCGGCAATCGCGCCGTTTGCCTTTCCGATGCCGCCATCAGGCCCGTTGATTACGGGTCGGTAGATGGACAGTGTTGACGTACGCATTTTTGAAAAGCGATGGAAATTTACGGGGGCCTAATCCAACAGGCTAAGTAAGCCGCTGCACGATCGACCCATCGCAGACGTTCAGCGTCCAATTTTTCATCCCCGAGTACTGTCGGTCCGCTTTTCAGGCAGGTGTCGACGACGCACACCTAAAAATGCATCGTCGCCGAGCAACACTGTTGGTGGCCGCCGGCTCTTGGAGGGACCATTAGCCACCCACTCAGATCCCTTCCAGGAACCCGCCTCAGACCGGTCTGGTATGGTCAATAAATTCAGCATCATCGGGCGTTGTTACTCGCGAACAAATAAAGTACGAACAAACAGGCAATCTAGCGGCAAGTTTGAAATGAGCACCCATCAGATTCACGTATTCATCAGCCACTCGTGGGCTTACTCCGGCCACTATGCCACGCTATCCAACTGGACCTTCGAGCAGACTTGGAGGGTGGGCCAAGCGTCGCTCGACCTACGGAACTTCTCAGTCCCGAGCAGCGATCCGATCCTCAATGCCAACACTGACAAGGCTCTGCGCGAGGCGATCCACCGTCAGATTTGCCGGAGTCACGTCATCGTGATCCCGACTGGCATGTACACGCACTACAGCAAGTGGATCGGCAAGGAGATCGACGGCGCAGGGATCTACGGAAAGCCGATCCTTGCGGTAGACCTACGCGGCGCGCAACGGTCCGCAAGTGTCGTCGTTCAAGCATCCAGCAAGTGCGTCGCATGGAATTCCAAGTCCGTTGTCGGTGGGATTTGGGATCTTTACTACCGCGGAACGTGAAGCGAGATATATACCAATGGTAAAAGTGTTCCTCTCCCACCAATCCGCCGACTCGTTGCTCGCAACGCGGATCGAACGCCGTCTACGTGAACTGCACGGAATTGAATCTTATCTCGACATCATCGATCCATACATTAGCGGCCGTGGCGAAAATTTGGCCCTCCACATTCAGACCGAGATGGGCAAATGCACCGTAAGTGCCGACGGAAGGTGGCGTTGACGCGGCCTGTCAGGCTTTGCGGCGTTT
>NZ_JBMDJF010000024.1:0-46772 GCF_057809055.1 Sphingobium sp. FG58
TTTCGCCGCTTTGGGAATCCCCCACGTGAGTCAGCATCACGGACGGATGGTATTACAAGACCTGACGACCCGGAAGGTATCCCTCTTTCCTGGGAGCGCGCCAGCATAGGGCCAAAGGGTATTACATGGTCCTTCGTCCCTTATGAACTTGGAGGATATTTGTCCGGTGGAAGCACGACAATCTCGTGGTCGACCTTACAGCCCTATCTTCGTAGCGACCTGCCGTTTTAGGCTGATACGATACGGCTTACTCCAGAATGAATATTCACATCTGCTACGTTAGTTGTCGCATGATCGATCGGCCTGATGCCCACCCTGCATCGCCGTTCCTGCGACGACCGAAAATCAGGCCCTTTGCGCCACCACAGACCCTCTGCATGGGGGCGTGATCTTTCCACGAAGCCAGATGCGCTCCGTAACCCGATTCAATCAGATGCGGGTGCTCGTTTGGGACCACCGCACTGCCGTCATGATCTACCACCATATCCGGCCCTTCAACCGCTGCCGCGAGCGCCCGCATTTCCAGCTCAAGGACATTATCCTTCAAGAAACGCTGGGCTCTAGCCGAACATGTATCTTTCGTTTTGCAGCTCAGAAAATACCGGCATGGTGAAGGTCGTCCGGGCGACAAACGCCTCGCGCGTCAGCAGCGCAGCGACATAGGGCGGTTGGCGACGGCAAGGATACCGCGCCGCTCCCCCCATTCCTTGACGCTGCCCCAGTCGGGCGGCCGCCATGGTCGCAGCGCCGGGCCGAGGTCAGGGGTGCCATAATGAAACGATCATCGACCGCATCAACACCATTGCCACGGCATGACGCTGCATCATATGGCTGAGGCCCTTTACCTGCGGTGTCCGGCCCTTGAGGGTCGGGTTGTCTTCCAAGGATCGGGAAATCCGGTGATGACGGTAGATTCCGACATTAGGGTGCCGTCGTCCAGTTCCATCAACGGGATCTTCATGATCGGGTTCTCGGCCCGAAAGCTCGATTGCTTCTGCTCGTTAGATATGGGGTCGATACTAACGAACTCGACCTTGTCCGTAAGCCCTTTCTCGGCCAGCACGATGCGAACCCGGGCGGGGCGCCTTCACGATCACGTATCTTCATCATAAAGTCCTAGAAATTGACCCCGGCGGTGAAGCCCCATGTCTTGGGTGCGGCCGGTAGATACGGATAGCCCGTCGCACCGACCTGCGTGCCGGCGTACGAGAGGATCTTTTCGTTGGCGATATTGCGGCTCCAGACCGATACACTGAAAGTGTCATTCGATTTCAGTGTCAGCTGGGCATTCACCATGTGATAGGCTGGCTGCCGCAGAAAGTTGTTCGGCTCGAAATAAATACCGCTGCTATAATTGTAATCGGCCGACGCCGTCACCTGCCCGATAGACGTGGAGGCGCTATATTGCGCGCCGACATGTCCGGTGAATTTGGCACCATATGGTGTTCGGTTACCGGATGCGTCGATGCTACGCAGCGGGCTGACCGAGCCGAAGGGGGGGAGGGGGTTGATTGGCCCGTCGGGCGCGCCGAGATAGCGGCGATAGGTCGAGTCGAGCACGGTCGCGCCAAAGTCGATCGTCAGACCCTGCGTAACGCGCACCAGACCGTCGAACTCGACACCCCGCGTGCGCGCCTTCTGCGCATTTGCCAGAACGGTTACGTTCCCAATGAGTAACTGCACCTGAGGGTTCGTGATGTCGTACCAGAATGCTGAAATGTTAAAGCGCACACGGCGATCAAATAGCTCGCTTTTGATACCGATTTCATATGCATCGACAACCTCGGCCTTTGTGGCGTTGGGATCGAAGCCGAGCAGGTTGAATACACCCGACTTGTACCCGCGACTGAACGACCCGAAGATCATCGCTTCGTCTGTAAACTGATAATCCACCGCTGCTCGGAACGTGAGCCTGTCATTGTCATACTTGCCAGGCATAATTGCGCTCGACAGTACCTGAACATTGCCCAACGTGATTGTCGTCGATCCGGTCCCCTTAAGATCATCCTTGGTGTAGCGGAGGCCGCCCGTCAGTTTGACGTTGGGTAAGACTTCGACATTGGCCTGGGCATAGCCAGCATAAGACTTTGCAGATTGTCGCGCACCCAGCCTGAGCTCGTTCAGGTTTCCGTCGCCGATAACGTCACCGGGAAAGAATTGCTGCCCCTGGAAATTCAAGGCATCGATCTTGGTCGTGGTGTCGTAGTAGAACAGACCCAAAATCCACTGGACCCCGCCAGGTGTGGAATTGGCAAGCTGAAACTCCTGCGTATACTGATCGATGCTGACCGGGAACCGCCCGTAACCATCCGGTCTCGGTCCATTGTCCAGGTCAAACCGCAGATCTTCCTTGTCATGCAGATATGCTGAGATACTGCTGAATTCTGCGAACCCGAGATCCTGCCGCACCTTGATCGAGCCGCCCCAGGACTGCTGGTGCGAATAGGGATCGATATCGGTGTTCAAGTCATAAAAGCGGTTGGGTGTTGCTCGATCGAACGGCGCCGACTGGAAGCCCTGAGACGTGCCCGGTACAAAACTGCCCTGTGCAGAAGAGTTCGAATAGGCATAGAAGCCGCTAAGGGTAATCTTGGTCCGATCGGTCGGCTCGATCAGCAGCTTGCTGCGGACGGTGAAGTCGTCGTGGTAGGCGGCGCGGTTGCCGGTCGCGCGATTGACACCATAACCATCATCCTGCCTGCGGCCGGCGACCGAAAGGTCGATCGCCGCGCCATCGCCAAGGCCGGCGGTCATGTACAGGTCGCCAGTCAGTGTGTCGAAGGCGCCGTATCCGAGATGTGCCTTGCCGCTGAATTCCTGCGAGGGATCCTGCGTGATGATCTGGACGACCCCTCCGCTGGCATTGCGGCCGAAGAGCGTACCTTGCGGGCCTTTCAGGACTTCGACCCGCTCGATGTTGCTGAGAGAGAAGAAGCCGGAGGATAGCCGTGTAAAATAGACGCCGTCGACGTACACCGCGACGCTGCCTTCATTACCGGGATTGTTTGCTGAATTTCCGATTCCACGGAGAAAGGGCAGAACCACACCATTCTGTACGGGAAGCGATAGGCTGGGAGCCAGGCCCGCGACGTCTAGAAGCGACGTCACGCCGCGCGCCTCGAGCGAGCCGGCTGTAAATGCGGTCACCGAAACAGGCACGGACTGAAGGTTCTCCGATCGTTTCTGTGCGGTGACGACGATATCTTCCAATTGGGTGGCATCTGCCTGGCCCGCTCCATCGCCCGTCGGCACTGCGGTTTGTGCAAAAGCCGGTTGTGAACCGAGAACGGCCAGCACCGAAGCACCAGCCAGCAAAAGACGACAAATCCGTCCGCTCATGATTTCCTCTCCCTTCAGTAGATCAGCATTTTTGCTGATTCCCAGTCGAGACACGCTAACGTCGTCGTTTCGCGACCGATCCGGTCCGTTTGACGAAGCGTTTCCCGACTCCCTACCTGTCGGCAGGTAGTGGCGGCGTATGACTTCCCGTATCCGATGTCAACGGCTATAGCGCGATCTTGAAGGGACCGATTTAAGCATGGCTGATACAAGAGACACGATTTTGGCGGCGGCGATGCCGATCGTCCAGGCACGTGGCTATAATGGCTTGAGTTTCCGGGAACTGGCGAAGGTCGTCGGGATCAAGAGCGCCAGCATTCATTATCATTTTCCTTCCAAGGCTGACCTCGGAGCGGCATTGGTCCGTCGATACCGAGAATATGTGCGCGACGGATTCAGAACGATAAGCGATCATTTGCCGGACCTCGCGGCCTGTTTGAATGCGTATGTAAACGGGTTTAGGCAGACGCTGGAAAACGGCAATCGCATGTGCCTCTGCGGTCTCCTTGGCGCAGAGTATGATGAATTGCCGGATCCCGTCAAAGACGAGATCGAAGGGTTCGTGGAAGACAATGTTACTTGGGTGGCAGGGATGATCTCTGCCTCACGAGCGGTGTCCCAAGAAAATGCTCGATCGCGCGCGTTGGCCATTTATGCCGCACTTTCCGGCGCGCAACTGATCGCACGGAGCAGAGGCGATATTTCGATATTCGATGCGGTCGCGCAGAGTTATAGGACGTGCGGTATTCTGGCGGATGGCGAGGCCGCGGAAGGACAATAGGGAAACACCGGTCACCTGGGTTGCCTTGAGCGCTGTACATCCAACGCGCAGCGGCACGGCGGATGAACGCGGTTCATTCAGCGTGCGGGCTGAGAGCGGATCCGATCGATGACGGGTTGGAGCAGATCGAGATAATCTCGCGCCAACTGGCGCAAGTCCTTGGTCGCTCCCTCGCTGCTCCATTCGGTAATTGCCTGAACGACGGCGATCACGAGGATCGTGCGCAGCAGTCGAACCTGGCCGTCGCCGGTCGGGCGGCCGAGGCGGCGGGCGAGTTCCTCATCCACAGTATCGGTGCGATGCTCGGCCGAAGGGACGAGGTATTGGCCGCGGATCGCGGGAACTTCCTCCAGCAGTCGCTGGGTCTGGCGGGCGTGCTCAGGACTCATCGACATGTCCGTTAACATTTCGTCTATCGCGTAACGATAAGTATCCAATAGTGGTTCGTTGCAAGGGCGTTCGGCTATTCTTTCGCCGATCCGGCGTTCGATGGCTTCGATCCCATGCGCGAGGATTGCGTCCTTCCCCTTGAAGTGACGGAAGAGCGTGCGAAGCGAAATCCCGGCCTCTTCGCAGATGTCCTTTAGGGACATTTCGTCATATCCCTGATCGCTGAACCTGCGCAGCGCGATGCGGTGTATTTCGGTGATCAGATCGGTCCGCCGACGATCTCGGATCCCGCCCGCGACTTGTCCGTATTCGATTCGCGCCACGATGCACCCCTTTGCCGCTCTTGTAGCACGAGACCTGCTTAGGGAAACCAGTGTGGTGGCCAGAGCCAAGGCCAGCATAAGGCGGCATCAACACGAATCTTCAAGCTGCTGCGGGCAGCGATGGGCGCGATGTCGTCGTCTCTACCGTGCTCGGTCCGGCTGAGGAGATTCAGCCGAATCGCTTAAATATTTCGAGCGAACAGCCCGCGCCCAATCTGCAGGACCACGGTAATAACGAGGTTATTGAGCCTGTCGATTGCGATACAAAATTCCGCAAGGGCGTCTTGGCGCTCAATGGACAGACGGCACCAATGCCCTGCTGATGTGCGCTCCGGTAGCCGAGGCAGAATGCGCCGGGACGTAGAACAGTTGGTCGACAAACTGCTCGGCCTCGACGAATGGCCTCCAAGACACGAAACCTGACGATGACGTTTGGAGCGACTTATCTGGATTCGAAGTATCGAAGCTATCTGGGCGCACCGAGCGGGCCACCTAATCCCGCCGCTCCGTTTGGTTCCGTATCGCCACAGATCGCGATCGACGCATCCGGCAATCGCACGCCGATGGCGGCCAAGTTTACCGCTGTCGCGGGTCTGCAATATACCATGGAAACTTCGGTCGGGACGTGGGACCTGTCGACCGATTACGCCTATAATGTTTTTTTTTGGGAACCGGACAACTTCCTGAAGCAAAAGCCCTACCACCTCGTCAATGCGCAGGTCCGTCTGCGTCCCGGGGACAAGCTCAGCATCGCAGCGTGGGTGAAAAACCTTGTTGACGAGAAAATAGCTGTCTTCGCGGCCACTCAAGAAGGGCCAGCAGGCTGGCTATCCCTCCGTGGCAGGCCCACCGCGTACCTACGGCTTCACCTTGGCCTTCGAATTCGGAACATCCCGCCAATGGGTCCGCGATGAGACGCCGGTTGGCCGTTCATCGACGTCGCGCGCATATTTCGGTGCTTCGCTGATGCATTTGCAACCGGCAAAAAAAGCCATCCGTCGCTTCGGCAATCCAAGGCAGATGGCGACGCTTGACCGAGTGTGGCAGACGAATGCGCTGCAATTGGCAAACACCGTTATCGTTACTCGGCGCGAACCCGGTCGATGACGGGCTGCAGAAGATCGAGATATCCATGCGCTAGCCGGTGCAGGTCGTTCGCTACGCCGTCGCTTGTCCACTCGGTCATCGCCTGTACGACGGCTATGACGAGGATCGTGCGTAGCAGTCGTACCTGCCCGTCGCCGGTCGTGCGACCAAGACGGTGGGCGAGCTCTTCATCTATGGCGTCGGTCCGATGTTCGTTCGACGGTACGAGATACTGGCCCCGTATCGCGGGAACTTCCTGGAGTAGCCGCTGGACAAGGCGCGCGTGATCCGGCCTCGCTGACATTTCGGTCAGCATTTCATCAATTGCGTAACGATACGCATCAATTAGTGGCTC
The DNA here is from genome assembly GCF_057809055.1 of Sphingobium sp. FG58. Classification (NCBI taxonomy): domain Bacteria; kingdom Pseudomonadati; phylum Pseudomonadota; class Alphaproteobacteria; order Sphingomonadales; family Sphingobiaceae; genus Sphingobium; species Sphingobium sp. FG58. The sequence goes on from NZ_JBMDJF010000024.1 coordinate 6,275, forward strand.
GCTGCGGGGGCGTTCGGATATTCTTTCCCAGATTCGGCGTTCGATAGCCTCAATGCCGTGGGCGAGTATTGCGTCTTTGCCCTTGAAGTGACGGAAGAGGGTGCGAAGCGAAATACCAGCCTCTTCGCAGATATCTTTCAGAGCCATTTGGTCATAGCCTTGCTCGCTGAACTTGCGCAGCGCGATGCGGTGTATTTCGGCAATCAGGTCGGCGCGCCGACGATCTCTAATTCCGCCCGAGACATTTCCGTGTTCGATACCCACCACACTACGCCCCTTCACCGTTCCTTTAGCAAGAACGCCAGATTGTAAATGGGTTTGGTGCATAGGGTCCTCCCGCCCCAATGAGCAAGCTTGCCGCGTCGGTCGTATCCTGAATTGATAGGTCAGTGGAAACGCGGCGGATCTGATGCCGACCAAAAGCGTACTGTTTGGAGGCCTTTGGGTCCTCTTTCTAGGCGCTCTAAACCAACGGCGTCGCCTTTGGTCTGGATTCCAAGTTTGGCTGACGCGCTCGATCGGAACCACAAACCAAACAACGAAAACCTGCCATGTTTTGGCGACTTGACACGGATAGGCATATTTTGCATCAGTCATGGATTGCCGGGCTGGACACCAGAGGCGGTTTCTAATCAAGATGAACCTAATACAAGCTCACTTTGATAAAAATCCGATAGCCTGCATCTAAATATGTAAACCCGCTTTGAGTTTGTTGGCGCAATCACATCCTCGCCTACACGTCTTCCGGAGACATCGGTTCGCGAATTTCTTGCTAGTTCTATTAGATTGGTTTCAGGGTGGTGAGTTATGTTGTCTTCTCGTCGGATTAGGGTTGGGATTATAGGAGCGAGCGCGAACAAATTCGCTTGGGCTTCGACCGCGCATGTGCCCGCTCTAAAATCGCTGCCCGAATATGAGCTGGTCGCGGTCGCCTCGCGTAATCAGGCCAACGCGGACGCGGCGGCCGTTGCCCACGGGATTTCGCGCGCGTACGGCGACTATCTGGAAATGGTGCGCCAGCCCGATCTGGACATGATCTGTGTCAGTACCAGTTCGGTCGACCACCATGCGCTGATCATGCGGGCAATCGAGGCAGGCAAGCATGTATTCTGCGAGTGGCCATTCGGGACGAACATTGGTCAAGCGCTCGAGATGCGCGATTTCGCTCGGGCCAAGGGGGTGCGCACACTCGTGGGGCTGCAGACGCGCTACGCGCCGATCGTCCGCTACGTGCGCGACCTGATCGCTGAGGGTTTTATCGGCAAGCTTTACGCAGTCACTTTCGGCCGATCGAACGACCAGATGGCGCAGATGGATCTCACGCCCGAGTACCGCGATTTCCTTGAGTCAGCGAAAGCGGGTTTGCGCATCATGGGCGGGCACGGGTTCGACACGCTTGCCGCCTATGTCGGCGAATTGACCGACGTCCAATCCTATATGGAAACTGAGATGGATCGTGTCCGCCTGACCACGGGCGAGGTTGTCCCACTGACGGACAAGGATCATATCCTGGTGCAGGGGCGGCTTGCCGACAATGCTGTCGTCTCGGTTCTGCTTAAGCAGAACAGCCCGACCTACCAACCTTTTTTCCTGGAAATCAGTGGTTCTTCGGGGGCCATCATCATCACGGCGAGCAGCGACATAGACTATCGTGAACGCCACCCCGGAGTGCCGTTCGATTTCGAGATGTTCGGTACGTCGGCGCTTGGAAAGCCAACGCAGCCCATGGCCGTTCCAGCGCGATACCGACTGGTGCCAGACGAAACGCCGCCTGGTCCATCAATCGATGCCGCGCACATGTTTAGGCACTTTGCTGAGGCGCTTGTGACCGGCAGCAGATGCGATACCGACTTCGACCACGGCGTCCATCGGCACGAGTTGCTGGAAACAATCGTCCACGCCGCCGAAAAGGGTCAGCGTATGGTGTATGCGCCAACTTGACTTCAACTTGTTCCTGCTACTGACATAGCCGACGCCAAGGAGGTTCAGCCGGGGAAGGGCAAGCCATCCAATGGCCGCGTCAGCGCAGATCCAGCGATCACTTCTCTCTTCGCGGCGACGCTGTCAAAATCCGGGTATCCCTTGCCGTTCTTGAGCAAGAGATGCGTCATCGGCTACGGCAGCAGTTCCGATGTCTTTCGTACCAGGATCGCGGCGAGCCATGCCTCCGCGGCGAGGAGAGGGCCTAGCTGGATGCCAAAACCCGTCGATCCGAGCTCGCGATATCTTTGAAATCAACCGCGAGGAGGCCCGCGTCGGTGCGTTCATCAAACTGTAAGAGGTCGCGCGATCTTGACGCACGCTTCCGAAAACTCTCGCCCAAAAATTGAAAGCGTTGTCGCTGGCAAAGCTGGTTGGTCCGATTAGGGTTACCCTTTCGAAGGTGTCGCCAAATGCGAACAAGCGAGATCGGCGTCTTCGCAATACTCATCCGCTGCAATGCTCGAGGAAAATCCAGCGCGTAGCAAATGACTGGGTGGGCAATATACAGAAGGGGAGGATTTATGACGATGAAAATCTCGGCAGCAATGTTACTTACCGGAGTGACCATGTCTGCCATCACATCGGCAGCGGAGGCGCAAACCGCGCCGGCGCCGGTCACGAATGAGGCTGCGACGAACAACGATTTAGATGAAATTGTCGTCACGGCGCAGCGCCGCGAGCAGGCGCTGTCCGACGTTCCCCTCTCAATTGCGTCGGTCAGCGGCGCCGCATTGGCTACGCGCAATGTGACGTCGGTGGATGATCTGAGTAAGCTCGTCCCTGGGCTTTCAGTCAGCGATAGCGGCTTCTCGACACCAATATACACATTGCGCGGCGTCGGCGTGAACGAACCGTCGATTGGTTCGAACAGCTCTGTCGCGATATATGTCGATGAGATTCCGCTGGTATATCCGATAATGACGCAGGGCGTTGCGCTCGATCTGCAACGACTGGAAGTTCTTAAGGGACCGCAGGGCACGCTTTACGGACAGAACTCGACGGCGGGTGCGATCAATTACATCGCAAATAAGCCAACCAACAGTTTCGAGGCGGGCATTACCGGTACCTTCGGTCGGTTCGACCGCGGCACAGTCGAAGGCTTCGTCAGTGGTCCGCTGACTGACACGCTCAAGGCGCGGGTCGCTGCGCGGTACGAAACCGGCGGCAATTGGCAGGAGAGCCAGTCACGTGACGACGGGATCGGCAAGATCAGGCGCTTCACCGGCCGTGCAATCGTCGATTGGCAGCCAACTGATCGTCTAAAGGCTACCTTCAACGCCAACGGCTGGGTCGACAAGTCCGACACGGTTGTGCCGCAGTTCGTTGCGGCATATCCAGGCAACAGTTTCAACGTCGATCGCAATCTGGTGGTAACCGACGGCAATCCGCTGAGCTGCAAGACGGCAGGGACGGTTGCAGCGCTGCCAAGTTGCCCGATCAATGCATTGACGGGCACCCGGATCACAAATTCCAGCCCCGCAGTTCAGCCGGTCGTCACGAATCCTGCGTTAATTGCGCCGAACAACTCCCGTCTTGCAGATTGGGATCAGGGTCAGAATCTCCGTCGGAACGACAAGTTCTGGCAAGTATCAGGAAGGCTTGAATATGATTTGAGCGACGAAGTCACTCTCACGTCTCTTACTTCTTACGCGCACCTTGACCGCTACCAGAACTCCGAGAATGATGGCACCGCCATTTCGGAGACGCTCCGGAATGTCCAGGTAGGCTCGATTGAATCGTTCCAGCAAGAAATCCGCCTGGCAGCCGATTTTGGTCCAATTCATTGGGTTCTCGGCACCAATTATGGGCAAGATAAAACTATCGACGAAGTCAGCCAGTTTCTACGCAATTCCTCGCAAGTGCAAAATCTGTTTGGCGGCCTCGCATCGTCAGGCGCGCGGATCCTCGCGCGTCAGAGCATTAAAAATTGGGGGGTCTTCACCAACGTCGATGTCGACATCACGCCCCAGCTCACACTGAGCGGCGGCATCCGGCTGAGCCAGGACAAGCGCAAGTTCCAAGGTTGCGGGGCGGCGCTCGACGACGCATCCGGCCTTGCATATACCGCATTGTTCAATTTTTTTCGTGGCGGGGCCGGCCAGGCTCCGACCCGCCCGATCCAGGCTGGTGAATGCTTTAGTTTCTACTTTCAATCGAGCCCCGCGAGCGCTGCCGCGCAAGCACAGGATACAGCCAATCTTCCCTTCTACACTTTGGGATTTGCCAATCGAAAGCTCAAGCAGGATAACGTTCCCTGGAACGTCAATCTGAGCTACAAACCGACCGAAAGTTCGCTAATTTATGCGCGCGTTAGCCGCGGCTTCAAGGCAGGCAATTTTTCGTCTTTGAACACCGTCGACTCGGTAGCTTACAACCCGGTGGTTCAGGAGAAGCTGACCTCTTACGAACTTGGCGGTCGCGCGGGCATTGGTCGCTGGCTGCGTATCGAGGGTGCTGTGTTCCGATATGATTACGTTGATAAACAGGTCCGCGCGCGGATTTTCGTGGGACCGCCATTCGGAAATATCGGCGGACAAGACACAATCCCCAAATCGAGATTGCAAGGTGCAGAGGGGTCGCTCATTTTGCGACCGGTTTCTGGCCTGACGCTTTCGGGCAGCGCCACGTACATCAAGAGCAAGGTCTTGGAATATACCGGGCAGACCGTTCTCCAGACCAATAGCGTGCTGCGCGACTTCTCAGGCTCCCCTTTCAATTTTGCGCCTAAGTGGAGTCTGAACGGCGACGTGAACTACACGACGCCCATGTCCTCAATACTTGACGCATTCGTCGGCGCCAACGTCGCCTATCGCGGCAAGACCTCGTCGGCATTCGTTCCACCGAATCAGACGGCGGTCGAACAGGCGGGCCTGAAGGTATTCGAGATTTCCTCCTACACGCTGGTGGATGGTCAACTTGGCGTTCAGGCGCATGACGGCACGTGGCGCGCCTACATTTGGGGCAAAAATATTTTCAATAAATTCTATGTCTCTAACGTCGTCCGCGTCACGGATGTGATCGTGCGCTACCCAGGCCAGCCTGCCACATTTGGAGGCACCGTCGCGTATAAGTTCTGATTTTGAACCGAAATAGGGGGCGAAACGGATATAGCCATCCGTCCGCCCCCCGGTACGTCAATGCATGCTCGGTGTTTTCCGCGCATATTGCTGATGAGCGGATACCCACGATGTTGCGGCTCGTCACCGAAGGGCCGGGGCGCATTGCCAAACTTTACTGGATGGATCCTGAGCTTCGCAATCTGTCGCCCGAGGAACGTCGGACGGCGCAACATTGTGAGATCTGCCCCGTCGTCGAGGACCCGCACAGATTTCTCGATGCCACACTCTGGCAGATCAGCCGCAAGAGCACGTTCGCCGAAACCATCGGCTACGCTCTCACCCGTAAGGAAGGGGGCACCCGTTTCCTGGACGCCGGCCGCATCAAACTCGGTAGCAATTTCGTCGAACTCAGCATCCATCCATTGGCTTCTGAAACGCAATATGCCCTATTTCTCGGGCTTCGATGTCGGCCGCGATCATTGCGGTCATCGCCAGCTTGATCCGGAAGGCTGTGGGCAGACACCCTTCCGGATCACCCCATGATGCACATCGCGTCGACCCGCACGAGCATATCAACACAAAGGGTGGTTGCACATTTGCCGTCGCGGAACACCGGGATTAGATCGTGGGGGGGGCCGCCTTCTGCGGGGATCGGGAGCCCATATGAAACTTCGTCGTGTGAAAGATCGACTACTTATCAGGACGTAGCCGGCGCTAAATGAACAATTCAGCGAGCTGCTTGGCGGCAATTTTACACAGCGCCTAAGAGAGCGCTGAACGAGCATCTATAGATGTATGGCATATGTTCGCCCTGAGAACAGTTTGTGAAAGCGAGATTGTCATGAAGGGCGCGCCTGATTACCTAAAGGGACAGTGGTGGACATGACGCGGCAGATCTAACGCGGTGCATCACTCTAGGGCGGGCAGGGCGCAGCAGACGTCCCTTCCGCGTATCAATGCCAAGGGCTGTCGATGAGACAGTGCCGGGTATGTGGGCCGGTCGGGGGGAGGGGCATGTCGTTGCAAGGCAAAATCAATTCCCGGATCGACCTTCCCGGCGTCTGCGTCCAAATCGTCGATTATCGTTGGCATCGGGGCGCGGAGATCGTCGAGGTCGAGCCGCATCATCTGCTGCGCCGCCGAAGCAACCCAACGCAGCTCGGCGTGTCTGCTATGGTGGACAATTCGGAACGGCCTTTCGGCCAGCTGATGTTCTTTCCCGCGCATGTGCCCTTCAGCACGAGCGCAGCGGCGAACGACGAGTATGTTCAGACGATCACATGCCGCTTCGACCGCGACTGGTTTTCCGCCATGGCGAACATACCTGGTGAGTGGGATAAGGGCGACCTCACACGCTGCTGCGATGTCCGGAACAGTCGTATCGACCAGGCTATTCAATGGATGGGCAACGAGGTGGCGGCGCCTGGGCTAGCAAGCACGTTGCTGATCGAATCGCTTGCCTCAGCAGTGGCGGTCGAGATCGCGCGCCATTTCGGCGAGCCGGGCGAGCAACTGCGGGCACGCACCCGCGATGGCAAGCTGCAGCCGTCGCACCTGAACCGTGTGGTGGAATTCATCGAATCGACTATTCAGCGTTGTCCGACGATCGACGAGATTGCCGCGACTTGCAATGTTAGCCCCGCTCACCTGCGTCGAGCTTTCAAGAATTCGACCGGTCACACCATCCACGACTATGTCGAAAGTGTTCGGCTCACCAAAGCCAAGGCGCTGTTATCGGAGACCGATCTTCCCCTGAAGGAAATCAGCTTCCGGCTGGGCTTCGCCGTATCCAGCACCTTCTCCTCCGCATTTCGCAAGCTTCAAGGTGAGACTCCCAGCGGCTTCCGTTTTCGCACGCGGCAGTGACGGGCTGGACAAGAGGCAGCGTTCGTTTCGAGACCGGCGGAGGCGTGATGGCACATCGATCATCCGGGCGAGGCACGGTGATTGCACGACGCGCCTACGCACTGATGCTGGTGATGATCGGCGCGGCGCTGGTATGGCTGGGTGGGCAACTGCTCGTCGCCGGTGGCTCACCCTATTACATCATAGCGGGCGCCTTGACGTTCGCCGCCGGCGTGCTGCTGTGGCGCGACGATCGCCGGGGCGCGGGGCTGTATTGGCTGATGCTCGCGGGCACCTACGGCTGGGCGGCGTGGGAGGTGGGACTCGACGGCTGGGCGCTGGCGCCGCGGCTGATCGGGCCGAGCGTGCTGGCATTATGGCTCCTCACCCCTTGCGCCTACACCCGCTCGCCACGCTCGGCGGATCGGGCGCGCGGCGATCGGCGGCGCCGTCGTCGTCCTGGTCGCGCTGCCGTTGGCGGCGGGCCTTGCCGTTTCCGACGCCCGCGTCTCGGCGACACCGGCTGCGGCTTTCCCGACGATCGGCTCTGGCGATGACGGCGAATGGCCGGTTTGGGGACGTGATGCGGCGGGGACGCGCTTTTCGCCGCTGGCCCAGATCACACCGGGCAATGTCGGTCGACTGGAGGTAGCCTGGACCTATCGGACCGGGTTCGAGCAGAAGGGGCCGCCTGCACCGTTCGAGGCGACTCCGCTCAAGATCGGCGATCTCCTCTTCCTCTGCACGCCCGCCAACGACGTGGTCGCGCTTGAGGCGGAGACTGGCAAGGTGCGCTGGCGCTTCCAGGCCCGCAGCGACGAAACGCGCGTCGGCTTTTCGGTGTGCCGTGGCGTCGCTTACTACCGCGTGCCTGGCGCGGTCGCCGGTGATTGTGCGGAACGGATCTATACCGCGACGATCGACGCGCGATTGCTCGCCATCGATGCCCGGACAGGGCGTTCCTGCGCCGGCTTCTGTCAGTCCGGCGCGGTCGATCTGCGCGACGGCATGGGCAGGGTCGACAAAGGATATTACTACGTCACGTCCGCACCGCAGATCATCCGCGGCAAGATCGTTTTCGGCGGCTGGATATCCGACAACCAGCATCTCGGCGAGCCGGCCGGTGTGATCCGCGCATATGATGCCGTCACCGGCGCGTTCTCGTGGGCGTTCGATGTCGGCCGGCCGGACCGGCATGGCCGACCTGAGCTGGGAACGGCCTACACCGCCGGGACGCCCAACAGTTGGGCACCGATCAGCGCGGACGAGGGGCTGGGCCTCGTTTACCTGCCGACGGGCAACGCCGTGCCCGACTGGTATGGCGGCAAGCGGCGGCCGTTCGATGACGAATATTCGAGCTCGGTGGACGCACTCGATGCCGAGACCGGAGCGGTGCGCTGGTCGTTCCAGACCACGCATCATGATCTGTGGGATTATGACGTCGCTTCGCAGCCGACGCTTTACGACCTGCCGCTCGGCAACGGTCGCGTGCCCGCCCTGATCCAGCCGACCAAGCGCGGCGAGATCTTCGTGCTCGACCGTCGTACCGGCAAACCGCTGATGCCGGTGGAGGAGCGCCGGGTGCCGCGCTCGGACGTGCCCGGCGAGCGCGCCGCGCCCACCCAGCCGTTTTCGGTCGGTATGCCCAGCTTCGGCGGCCCGACGCTGACCGAAGCGATGATGTGGGGTCTGACGCCGATCGATCAGGCGTGGTGTCGGCTGGCGTTCCGCACGTCGAACTACGAAGGCACCATGACCCCTGCGACCGTGGGCAGGCCGACAATCATCTTCCCCGGCTATGTCGGCGGCAGCGACTGGGGCGGCATCTCGATTGACAAGGATCGTGATATCCTGATCGGCAATTCCAACCGCGTCGCGATGCGCGCTACCCTGATCCCCCGCGCGGAGGCCGACGCTTTGGGAATCAGGCCGATCGCGGCCAACGCCCACGGCAACGTGGGCGGTACGTCGGCCCAAGCCGGCACCCCCTTCGCGGTCCGCATTGCAGCCTTCATGTCGCCGCTCGCCGTGCCGTGCACGCAGCCACCCTACGGGATGATTTCGGGCATCGACATGAAAACGCGCAAGCTGTTGTGGAGCCATCCGTTCGGCTCCGCGCATGATAGCGGGCCACTCGGCCTCGAGTCGCACCTGCCCTTCACCATGGGTGTCCCGAACACCGCCGGTTCGCTGATCACGCGCAGCGGGCTGACGATGATCGGCGCGACGCAGGACCGGTATCTGCGGGCGCTGGAGACACGAACCGGCCGCCTGTTGTGGCAGGGGCGGCTCCCCGCCGGTGGCCAGGCGACGCCGATGACCTATCTCTCCGGGAGCGGCCGGCAGTTCGTCGTGATCGCGGCGGGCGGAAACTACACCCTGTGCAGCAAGACCGGCGATTATGTCGTGGCATATGCGCTGCCGACCCGTCGGTAGGAGACGGGCGATGAAGAAGTTCATGGCGCTGTTTGAGATGATGCCCCTTCACATTGGTGGCAGTGACATGGTCTTGCCGATCGTGGCGGAGAGCAGACGACCGCCGACACGCCCGCGAAGCGGTACCTTTATCGGCGATTTTTCATGCGACGGGCCTCAGCGGCGTGATTGCGCTCGACACCGCTATCTCCGGTCACAAGCAGCGCTACCAGTATAAGCAATGGTCGCGGCAGGGAAGTATCACAAGACCGAAGGTTTCTCTGAACCAACGGCTTCATGCCTGATCCTGGTTCAATGGCTGAATCGGGCGTCGATTGGACGCCTTTCGAAACGCATAATCCAGAAATGTGCCATATTATGTCAACTTGACACTGATAGGCATATTTGGCATTATTCGCAGTGTAGCAGGGGTGAACCCGCGAGACCCGTCAAGAGGAGAGTGCGCAATGACGCAGTGGCAAGAGCTGGACGATAACCTGACAACCTCTGCATATTTCACGACGGGCATGTTCTACGAAGACTTCCGCCGCCTGCGCGCCGAGGACCCGGTTCACTGGACGAACGGCTGCAACGGGGTTAAGCCCTTCTGGTCGATCACCCGCTACGCCGATTGCGTAACGGTGCTCGAAGACCCCCACGCCTTCAGTTCCGAATACGGCGGTATCATGCCGCTGACGGCGGAAGAGCCGACGCCGGAGCAACGCGAGGCGTTGGGTTTCGATGGCATTGCGACCTTCCTCGATCCGCCGCGCCACCTGCCTCTGCGGCAACCCTTCAACAAGCATTTCTCGGTACCGGCTATCGCCCGCTTGCGCACTGCGGTGCAGAGCATTGTCGACCAGCTCCTCTCGGAGGTATTGCCGAGGGGGGAGTGCGACTTGGTTGACGACATTGCCGGCCCGCTGCCAGCCCTGGTCGTGTGTGAGATGATGGGTGTCCCACGCGAAGACTGGGACAAGGTGCGGTATTATTGCACCGCCTTCATGGGCGCGCAGGATCCGGAGAACCAGATCGACGGAGACAGGGTGAAAACCCAGCGCACGATGGTCAAGGCGCTGTTCGACTATATGTTCGATCTCGCCATGCAGCGCCGCGCCAAGCCCGCTGATGATTTTACCAGCCTGGTCAGCAATATGGTGTTGGCCAATGGCGAACGCATGAGCGAACGCGACGTCGGCTGGTGGTGTTTTTCTCTGGTCGTGGCCGGTTTAGAAACTACGCGCGGTGCTTTGTCCGTTGGCTTCCTCGGGCTCATCCAGAATCCTGAGCAAGCCGCCCGGCTACGCACGGATCCTTCGCTTGCCCCGCAAGCAGCGGAAGAAGTCGTGCGCTGGGTAAGCCCATCGAAGCATAAGTTCAGGGTCGCCACCCGAGACTATGTGTTGCACGGCAAGCTGATTCGCAAGGGCGACTGGGTGGTGCCGTGGCTGGCTTCGGCTAATCGCGACGAAACCATTTTCGAGAACCCGAACAAGCTGGACATCACGCGTTCTCCTAACCCCCATCTGGGCTTCAGCATCGGAACCCATAATTGTCTCGGTCGCCATCTCACTCGCATGGAAATGCAGCTCATGCTGTCGGCGGTCGTCCAGCACATGCCCGACCTGGAACTGGCGGGCGGAATTTCCTGGCTGGAATCCGACAACACCAGCTCACTTACGAAGCTGCCCGTACGCTTTACCCAGAAGCGCTCGCTGGCGGCTTGAAATTTGAAAGAGGCGTGAAGTGCCGCAAGTGAAATTTCGTTATCCGGACGGTGAAGTACGGACGGTCGATGCTCTCGCGGGCAAAAGCGTGATGCGTGCTGCCGTTGAGAACGGACTGGCGGGCATCGAGGCTGAATGCGGCGGTGCGATGACGTGTGCGACCTGTCATGTCCATGTCGAGGATGGCTGGATCGACAGGCTCGTGCCGCCTGATTTCGCTGAGAGCGAGTTGCTGGAAATGGTCGAGGACTTTCGGCCCAACAGCCGCCTGAGCTGCCAGATCATGATCGATCTGCCATTGGACGGCATCGTCATTGCTATACCACAATCGAACCTTTGAGATCGCGTTTGGCGAGAGCATCTGCCTCCCTGCGAAATCAAGATCATTATGCCTCGATCGCCTTGAATATTGCTCACGACAGCCGCTGGGAGCCATGGCATGCGCCAGCTGGATCTTGCTGACTAAGAACTCGACCTTACTTTGCTTTTAATACCAGGATTATCAGTCTCGTTGGATCTTCCTCCTTGCGACAACGGTGACGTGCGCGCTCATTGATACTTTCCGCTATCAATCGAGCGACACGTTGTAGGACCGAGATCTTAGCTCGACTTTGTACGTTTTTGGTCAGGTCCAGGTCCAGAAGATGCTGTTTTCAGCGATGTGGTCGAGGGCTTGATCGAGGGGCAAGACGCATCCGCCCATATCGTCGATATCTTCCCATTTTCGCCGGTGTGACCAGTAGCTGAGCCTGACTTCGTCGCGCGTGCCGACAGGCTTAAGGCGGGCGATCGGTGCCTCGGTTTCCAGCAGATAGAGATGGTAAGCGCCCTTGTCCTCATACCATGCGCGCAGTCCTCGCAGGCCTCAAGGCCAACATTGAGCCGCGAACTACGAGCGCTTGGCTACCGCAAACTTTCGGCGCGGCCCAAACATCATGCTCAGGATCCAGAGGCAATCGAGGCCTTCAAAAGGGGGGCTTCGCCGCCGAGTTGGACAAAGTCAGAGCGTCCCTCCCGCGCGGTACATCTATAGAAATCTGGTTCACGGACGAGGCCCGTATCGGACAAAAGAACAAGATCACGCGGCGATGGGCGAAACGGGGGACACGCCCCTCGGCACCACAGGATCAGCGCACGAAATCCGCCTATATCTTTGGTGCAATCTGTCCCCGGGAGGGAAAGGCGGCAGGGCTCATCCTGCCATTTTGCAATACCGACACGATGAACCTTCACCTGACAGAAATTTCATTGGCGGTTGCGCCCGGCGCTCACGCGGGGCTCCTCATGGACCAGGCCGGTTGGCACCTGACCCCAAAACTCATGCTTCCGTCCAATATCTCCATCGTGCCAATCCCTTCGAAAAGCCCCGAACTCAATCCGCAGGAAAACATCTGGCAATTCATGCGTGACAATTGGCTGTCGAACCGGGTGTTCGGTTCCTACGAAGAGATTGTCGATCACTGCACCTACGCGTGGAAGCAACTCGTCGATCGGCCGTGGAAGATCATGTCCATCGGCCTCCGAGACTGGGCGCACGGGTTCTGATCAATGAATCTTGGTATAACCGCTGTTGTGGTATCAGCCATGGGGTGGTCTCCTGATCAGGGGTTGGTCTCAGCAACCAAACCTTCTCATCAGGAGGCCATTCCAGCCAATACCTACACATCTCCCGCGTCAGCGGGTTTGTTCAATCCCCGCGTGAGTCAGTACCGAAGCTCGTTAGTATTAAACGCGCCAAATGCCTAAATAGCTGGCGAGGGCGGGGCAGTGCAGCGCCAATTGTGATCTTGCACTCGCCGCAGTAAGGGCCTGCAAGGCCTTGGTTGCTGAGTTCTTTCATCTTGCGAGCATAGTTTGCGGTGGTCGGATGGCGTGGCGCTGTGTCGAAGTAAACGGCCGACGATGGCGACATGTAGGAAACGTCCAAGCTTCACGTCTGAACGGCGATCAATCGGCATCAACATGTGCGATGGCGGCTTTGAAGGGGCGCAGGATCGAGGCAAATAGCAGTACTGCGATAGCGCCAGCCGTAACCACCGTGATCGCGACCGACGTGCCGACCTTGTCGCGGTCGTGCAGAACATGTTCGGTGATCAGTGCCACAATCAACGGTCCACCCGCGGCACCGACGAAGTTCTGAACCACCATGAACGCTCCGGTGATCCGTCCCCGTAAGTCGGCAGGCGCGAGCAGTTGGAGGGAGGCGAATGCGCAGGGCGTGAGAGCGGAGACCGTGAACGCGATCACGCCCAGCATTCCTAGGAATGCGTACGGGGATGAGGCCTGAAACGCGAGCACCGCCATCACGGCGCCGACACTCATCAGCGCCATCGGAAGGAGAAGCAGGATGTCACGGCGCCCCGCCATGAAGAAGCGATCGACGATGGCCCCGCCAATGAGGAAACCGGATGCCGGGATAAGGCCCAGGCTGATGGCCAGTCCATATCCCACCGCTTGTGTATCCCAGCCGAATTGGCGATCGAGATAGACGGGCGTCCACGCAAACAGGCAATAGCTGCACAGAGTTGTCAACGCGAATCCCAGCATCAGGAGCGGGAGCATAGTGCCATACCGACGCGCGCACGCGACGAGCGGACTGAAAAATGGACCCCTGGCGGGTGCGCCGCCTCGACGAGCAGGCTCCCGGATGAGCAGGACGAGAAAGGCAAGGGCTACACCCGGCAAGCCGGCGAGGATCAGCGCGGACTGCCACGGCCGAAAATAATCCCCTAACGGGGCTAAAATGCTGTTCGGATCCATCAGGGAAGCGACGAGGCTGCCGCCGAATCCATAGGAGACCCCCACGCCCAGGCTTGATCCCATTCCGAAGACGCCGAATCCCGCGACGCGTCGTGCAGGAGGCAGGAGATCGCGGATCAGCGAGTAGCCCGCCGGCTGCATCACCGCCTCCCCGGCACCCACACCCAGCCGGCTTGCGAACAATTGCGCAAAACCAGACGCGAGCCCCCCCGCCGCGCAGCTCAGCGACCAAGTTATGATACCCCAGAAGATCACGATTCGGCGGCTGTAGCGGTCAACCGCCCAGCCTAGCAAAAGCGCCATCACTGCATGGAACAAGGCAAATGCGAGGCCTTGCAGGAGGCCGAGCTGCACATCTGAAAGCTTCAGGTCGTTCTGAACCGCAACTGCAAGGAGCGACAACAATTGCCGGTCCATCAGCGAGACAATGTTAAGAACAAGAAGTAGAGCGACAACAGACCAGGCCTCCCAGGAAGGAGGGTACGGATTGTCGGCTGGCTCGCTCATGCTGTGTTCTCCATTACTTGATAGTGCCGGGGTGGATTGTCCGCGTTGTTTTGCGCGGGCAGGTTTATGCTAACGCCTAAACACCTCAGGGCAGGCATTCATCCGCCGTTTCAGCGAAATCGCTGGCCAGATCTTCCACCATCTGCAGCACTGCGGCAAACTTGCCGAAGCCGCTGGCGGCCAGGCGGGCGTTGATCTTCACCACTTGCCCCTCGTCCAAATGATCGCACACCCTATCCAGGGTGGCGTCGTCGACCGAAAGGTGATTCGTCATGAACCCATCGGCGTATGCCAGCACCGCGCGTTCTGCTCCGGTCAGATAGGGCGCCTCCGCGGGCTTTTGCAGAGAACAGACGAGATCGTCGGTTGCCCCGTCGTCGAACCCGTCCTGGTAGCGGACCGCCATGCATGTGCGGCATTGATGTGGAAGGCCATGCGCAGCCGCCTGAGTTCCATCTGCCGGGAGGCAAGCGTCTGCTCCCCGTTCATGGCGCCAAAATACGCTGCGAGTGCTTTTGCAGTCGCTGGCCGATGCGCCAGCACGTCAAACGCCCCCGAGTGATCGCACGCAACCCGTCGGCCGAGATCATCCGACGCAGATCACGATCCCATTGCTCGACTTCTGTCTTGGTAATTCGCCCCATGGCTTCCTCCCTTTTCTATTATCCGCATTCTAAGCGTTGGCAGGCATCGGCAATAAGGTCGCTCGCGCCTTCACGGGTCACGAAATTGCCGGCTACCTGTTCCGGTATCGACGTGCGCTCGTGTTGCAGCTGCCTGTAGGAACATTCTTCGGACATAATGCCAATTCTGCTCCCGACCTATCCCCTTGAGCATCGGTGACGGGTGCGTCAGGGGATTCGGACAAAAATCTAACGTTTTCGACAATCTCCGTGAGCGTATCGGTCACGGATGTCTCTACTTGGAGGGAGGGACTTTCAACGGAGGCACATGGAACCCATGGCTGATTACAAGGAAATCGACCAAAATATCACGACGTCCGCCTATTTCGCGGGTCGTGATTTCCATGCGGACTTCGAGGTTTTACGCAAGGAAGACCCTGTCCATTGGACGGAGGGCAACTACGGCAGGCCATTCTGGTCGATCACCCGCCACGCGGATGTCATCCAGGTTTTACACGACGTCGACACGTTCAGTTCGCGTCTCGGGGGTCATCTGCCGCCCGATCCCGAGGAAGTCTTCAAGGTTGACCAGTACGAGGCCGGCTATAATTCGCTTCCAACTTATACGGATGCCCCGCGACATATGCAGTACCGGCGGCCTTTCAACCGGCACTTCACGACGCCGGTCGTCGCCAAGCTGACGACGGGGGTCCGAGAGCTTTGCCGGGAGATCATCGATGAGGTTGCACCACGTGGGAAATGCGACCTTGTAGAGGATGTGTCAGCCGAACTGCCTTCGCGCTTTGTCTGCGACCTCATGGGTGTGCCTCCCGAAGACATGGGGCGGATGCGCCGATATACCTCCGTCTTCCTTGGTTCGCAGGACCCCGACCATCGGATGGAGGGGATGACTGCCAGCGAAAGCCGGCTTCTCGCGCAGAAGGAAATGTTCGACTATCTTCTCGATCTCGCCATCCAGCGCCGGTCGGATCCGAAGGATGATTTGACCACGCTCATCGCGAACATGGCGACCGATGGGACGCCATGGGACGATCGCGATGTTGGCTGGTGGTGCTGGTCGATGGTGGCGGCCGGCCTGGATACCACGCGAAATGGTTTTTCTCTCACCATGCAGGCACTCTTGGAGAATCGCGAACAATTTGAGATGCTTCGTGCCGACCGCTCGCTTCTCGACAAGGCCGTCGAAGAGGGGTTGCGTTATGGTTGCCCTGCGAAGCACCGTTTCCGCGTTGTCGCCAAGGACATCGAATTCGGAGGAAAGCTGCTGAAGGAGGGTGACTGGGTGGTCGCATGGCTCGTATCGGCCAATCGCGACGAGACGGTGTTCGAATTCCCGCAGAGCTTCGACATCAAACGAAATCCCAACCCCCATCTGACCTTCGGTACGTCGCAGGGTGATCATTTCTGCCTGGGCCGCAATCTGGCCCGGTTGGAAATGAAATTGCTCCTCGACGAGGTTCTTACCCGACTGCCCGATATCGATCTCGACGGACCAGGAAGCTGGCTGGGGTCCACCAATGGCAGCGGACTGAAATACATGCCTGTAAAATTCACTCCGCAAACGAACGACGCGCAGGCCAAGTGAACCGCTGCGCTCACGGGCCGCCGATCACCGGCAGCTGATCGACCGCTCTCGGCTGCCTCTGGCGTCACAACTATAATTATAAGGAATGAAAAAATGAAAGAGCTTAAAGGAAAGGCCGCAGTCGTCACGGGAGCGGGAAGCGGCATCGGCAGGGCGATTGCTCAATCGCTTGCCGGCGCCGGGGTCGCCGTGGCGGTCGCCGACATCGAGTTGCACAATGCCGAAGCCGTGGCGGCGGAGATCGTTGCGGCCGGGGGTCGAGCGATCGGTGTACGAACGGACGTTGCCAAACTGGCTGACGTCGAGGCGCTTGCCGATGCGGCCTATGAGGCTTTCGGTGACATTCACATTTTGGTGAACAATGCTGGGGTCGCATTCCGACCATTTCGTGCCATTTGGGACACGAGCCATGCTGACTTCGAGTGGATGGTCGGCGTCAACATCTGGGGCGTGATCCACGGCATCGAGGTCTTCGTACCGCGCATGCGAGCAATTGCAGGTGAAAAGCATATCGTCAATACATCGTCGATCTCCACGCTGTTGAAGGTACCGGGCAACGCGACGTACACGATGACGAAATACGCCGTCGACGGGCTGTCGGAGATCATTCGCGAGGAACTCGAGGCCGACAATATCGGGGTCACGATCCTGTACCCGGGGCATATCATCACCAACGTATCGAAGAGTGGCCGACTGCGATCCGCCGAGGAACAGGCCCGCGACGCCGAACTTCGTTCATACGTCAGCTACGCTGAGGAACGCGGTGATGTTCCGAAAGGGGAAGCCTCGTCGTCTGCCGGCGGTGCGGTCAATCTGATCGGGGCAGGTGACGTGGCGCGCGGTATCGAGGCATCCGAAGTCGGCCCGATGGTTATCGCGGCGATCAAAGCCAATCGCCTCTACTGCATGACTCATCCAGCGCCCAGGGAGGGGATAGAAACTCGCACTAACGCGCTGCTCGACGGGTATATTCCGGCGTAACATGCACGAGGGGCGATAAGTGGCACTAAAAAAGCCGGTATTGCTAGGAGATGTTCGCATTGGGAACAAATTCAGCATATCTGTTGCAACTGCTATCAGCCGTATCTACCCGTAAAAGTAGCCAAGATGTCGAGACTTTGCACGGTGCATTCCACCGGAGGGTGTTTCGCGATTGGTTAGTTATCGCGCCACGCCTTTCGGTTTGAAAAACAACGTCGATCTGCAAACGACGCCGATTTAATTCCTGGGGAGGAAAAAATGATCAAGTTTAACAAATCGCGTTACCTTGGAGGATCGCTCGTTTCGTTGGGCATAGCGCTTGCCGCGCCAGCGTCTGCCCAGGTGGCTGCATCACCGGCAACGGCAACTGTCGCAAACGACAGTCAGCTTGAGGACATCGTCGTGACCGCGCAGCGACGGGAAGAAAATATCCAGAAAATCCCGATTGCAGTGACCGCGATTGGCGGGGCTGCCCTTGCCAACCGCGGTCTGGACAATCTCGAACAGATCAAGGCGGTTATCCCTGGCCTCAACCTCAGTTCGAACAACGGCGTGACCCTGCCGTTCCTGCGTGGGATCGGCAATCCCGGCACCTCCCTTGGCAACGAGGCGAGTGTCGGCGTCTATGTCGACGGCATCTATTATTCCCGCCTGCCAAGCGGCGTGTTTTCCCTGAATAATCTGAGCCGCATCGAGGTTCTCAAAGGGCCGCAGGGTACGCTCTTTGGGCGCAACTCGTCCGGCGGAGTCATTCAACTCGTCACGCTGGATCCCTCCCATGATGCTTCGCTGAAAGGGAGCATCGGCTATGGCAATTACGACACGTTCGAAGCCAATGCCTATGTCACTGCCGGTTTGTCAGAGACTGTCGCCGCGGACATCTCGCTGGCGGGACGCCGTCAGGGCGAAGGGTATGGCGAATTCGTGTCGACTGGCCACCGGACAAACTACCAGGATAATTTCTCCGCCCGTTCGAAGATTCTGTTCACGCCGTCCGATCTAACGACGATCACCTTGGGCGGCTTCTATACATATTCGAAAAACAACCTGGCCGGAAATGCTTTTCCGGGAACCCGTAGCGGCTATTCCTCGCTGCCGAATTCTCAACCGCTGCCGATCATCGGCTTCTACGACCAGGCGAACGACTCCATGTCCGAGTCCTATCAGAAGGCCACGACCTGGGGTGTATCTCTGACTACGGCGCAAGATACATCGTTTGCCGCGCTCAAGAGCATCACGGCCTATATGGACACCAATGCACAGATGCTTGCCGACAGCGATTACACCGATCGTGCGGACGGCCTTGCGACGCCTTCGGGCCACGTTCGTCAGTTTACGCAGGAACTGCAGGCGTCCTCGTTGAGCGGAAGCCCTGTCCAGTGGGTCGGCGGACTTTTCTATTATAACACTGTCAGCGCCTACGACAGTCGGACTCGTTTCTTTAGTCCGGCGGGTACACTTGCATCGCTGGGTGGGACGACAGGCTTCATTTCGCTCGGCAGACAGCACGCCAAATCCTACGCGGCATACGGCCAGGCCACCTACGAAATCCTGCCCAGACTGAAAGTGACCGGCGGTCTGCGGTACACGATCGACCGGATCGATGCGAATGGAGGACTATTCCGCCCCGACGGGACGGTATTCGGTCCCCCGAGGGAGCCGGGAAAATTCAAAACTGAAAAGCTGACGTTCCGCGTGGCGGCCGACTATCAGCTCACTGACGACGTCCTGGGCTATGTCTCATTCAATCGTGGTTTCAAGTCGGCCGTATTCGCCTTGCTGACCTACAACAGCACACCGGCCAAGCCGGAACAGGTGGATGCCTATGAGGTCGGTCTGAAAGGCGAGCTATTTGACCGGCATGTTCGCTTTAGCCTGGCGGCATTTCATTATAACGTCAAAGATCCGCAGGTCACAATCACGCGGGCACCGACGCTTATTTTGTCGAATGCCGGCAAGTCGACGGTCGATGGTCTGGAGGGCGATGTTCAGGTACGCGTGATGTCGGGCCTGACCCTGCGAGCATCGGCAGCGTACCTCGACTCGAAGTACAAAGACTTCGGCCAGATTATCAACGGTGTTTGCGTTGGTTGTGCACCGAGCGGGATTCCAAATCCGAACGCTCCATTCGGCGCTACAGCATCAGCTGTCGTGGCGAATGGCAACCAGACGCCCTATGTCTCGAAATTCACCGGATCATTAGGTGCTGACTATGAATTCCAGACAGGCATCGGCACTGTGCTGATTAGCACCGATTACCAGCATAATAGTGGGTTCTATTCGGAGCCGGACAACTTTCTCCGTCAGAAACCATTCGACTTGCTGAACGGGCAGGTGAAGATTTCGCTCAACGATAATCTGGCGCTACGTGTCTGGGGGCGCAATCTCCTCGACAAGAAATATGTCGACCGGATCAGCACCAATACGACGCCGGCCGGCTACATTTACACACCTGCAGCACCAATTACCTTCGGTGGTGCCATCGACTTCAAATTCTAGGATCTTGGGGACATAGAATCCCGCGTGTCGGCATCGAGGCGATACGCAATTCCAGATTGAACGGAGACATCACATGATGAATGACCAAGGCCAGCTGCTGATTGAAATTGATGCAAGGGCACAGATCCATGACGTATTGGTAAAATTGTGCCAGGGAGTAGATCGTCTCGATCGCGACCTGATAATATCCTGCTATCATTCGGACGCTATAGATAATCACGGTGCCTTTGTCGGAACTCCAGCGGATTTCGCCGATTGGGTCATAGGCCGACATACGGGGCATATACTTTCATGCATGCATTTCTTGAGTAATGAATACATCGTGGTTGATGGTGATGCCGCCAAGTGCGAGTCTTACGTCATAGCAATGTATCGCTTCATGAAAGAAGGGCAGCTCTACGATATGACCGCGCCCGGTCGCTATCTGGACAAGTTTGAAAAGCGCGATGGGCAGTGGAAGATCGTCGATCGGCTCGTGTTGTTCGAGAAGGACCGGCATGATCCTGTCATCGAGAAATCTATCGGACCGCTGACGGAAATGCTGGTCACGAGCCGCCGGGACGAGGGCGACGCGGCTTATGCGTTTTTCGATCGCGTTCGCGGCGCCGCATTGGCCGGAACCAATCCTGGAGGCTGAAGCCACGGCGAAAAGCGAAAAGGCGTTTTGGATGTGCGAGTGATCGAGGTGGATATGACAGGCGTCGTTGCCGGAATATCCGGACCTTGGCCCGACTGTCGAATCCAGGGGTGGCGCACTTCTAATACTTTGCCGTTCTGGACCAGGGCTTGGCCTGGGCAATGTGTGTTGCGTCGGGGGCAATCTGACGTGCGCGGTTAATACAGGCTATACTAGGAGGTTTCCTTGCCATTAGTTAAGTTCATCCTGCCGGGCGACGAGGTGAGTGAGGTCGACGGCACTGTCGGCGAATCTGTCATGGAAATGGGTAAGCGCGCCGGGATCGAGCAAATGATCGGCGAATGCGGCGGCTCGCTGAGTTGCGCGACGTGCCACGTCTACGTCGAGAAGGAATGGTGGGACCGGCTTCTGCCCGTGTCCTACGATGAAGCCGATTTGCTCGAGGTGTCCCACGAGCCCGGCCCGACCAGCCGGCTAAGCTGTCAGATCTTCATGACCGAAGAACTGGACGGGCTGACCGTGACAATGCCGCTGTCGCAAAGCTGACGAGGGGCTGTCTGCACCGGACATCCAAACGTCATGTTTGTCGATCCGTCAGGACACTGACTTGCAGGACTGCGGATCGGTGGACTGGCTAGGATAGCTTCGAGGGAAAAAGAGCATGAGTGTCTATCTCGTCATGGCGGTCGAAGTGAAGGACTCCGAACTGTATGCGAAATACGTTGCCGGCGCTGCAAAGGCGTTGAAGCCGTTCAACCTGACGCGCCTCTCAGCCGACAGCGAACCGACGGTCTATGAAGGCCGGCAGCCTGCCAACAGGCTGGCCATAATCGAATTCGAATCTCAGGAAAAGTTCGACGAATTCTACAGGTCGGACGCCTATCAAGAGGTCATAGGCCTGCGCCTTGCCGCGGCCGATACAAAATTCATCATGACGATGAAACCGCCTGCAGGCTGACGGTACCTAGGCAAGCCTAGCGATCATTTCACCGGGCCGGCGACATCTCCGGTCAAGGCGTAGAAGAGGAAACTGGTATGCAACGACTGCACGGCAAGACGGCGCTGATCACGGGGGGCACCACGGGCATCGGCTTCGCATCAGCACGGCGCTTCATCGCTGAAGGGGCCCGTGTCGCCATCACTGGGCAAAACGCCGATCGTCTTGCCGCCGCCGTCGACAAACTAGGCGGCGGAGTCATTGCCATCCAGGCGGATGCGTCGAAATTGGCCGACGTGCGTCGGATAACCGACGAAGTCGACGATGCATTCGGAGGCTTAGATATCGCTTTCCTCAATGCGGGTACGGGAAGGTTTCAGTCTCTCGCCGATATAGACGAAGAAACGTTCGACGCGGTGTTTGCGGTGAACGTGAAGGCTGTTTTGTTCGGTGCCCAGTCTCTCGCCCGGGTGATGCGGGATGGGGGTTCGATGATCGTCACGACATCGGTTAACAATCAAATGGGGATGCTTGCCTCGGCCGTTTATGCTGCCTCCAAGGGCGCCTCGTCAGCGCTGGTTCGGGTTCTGGCCGGTGAGTTCGCGGCGCGTGGTATCCGTGTCAACAGCGTCAGCCCAGGGCCGATCCAAACGGAGATGGGCCCCAAGCTTGGCATCCCGGATGATCTTCGGCCCACTTTCTTGCGCGTCCTCCAGGAGAGCGTTCCGATGAAGCGCATCGGCCAGGCGGAGGAACTTGCCGCTGCCGTTGCGTTCCTGGCGAGTGATGACGCTTCCTATATCAACGCCATTGAGCTTATCGTTGATGGAGGATGGACCGGGGTCAAGCGCTGATGAGATGGGCGGGAAGTATCCTGCTGCCTGTGGTGCCTCTGACCCGCGCTTGTCCCCCGCCCATGCCGTAGAGCCAGGAGTTCGAGCGCGGCGCCAGTCCTGCCCACTTGGGCGGTCATTGCACGCGTTGACCCATGACGCGCCGATATCGAGCGGGGTATCTTCCGTGACGCGCCGCTCGGTCTAGCCCTCCTATTAAAACTTAAAGTCCACCGCTCCACCGAACGTCAGCGGCGGTGCCGGGCTCCAGGGATACCCCGCATATCCGTATTGCGAAGCCGCGCCCGCGACGATTCTTTCATTCGCGAGGTTTCGGCCCCAGATGCGAAGCGCGACATTCTCACTGGCCTGTATCCGCACTTGCGCATTGACAAGATCGTACGCGCCCTGTCGCAGAAACTGATCGGGCTCGAACGTGTATCCGCTATTGTGGAACCAGTCCGCCGTGAGCGTTACCTTTCCCGCGGGTGTCTCTAAGGAAAAATCGCTTCCAATGTTGAAGCTCCATTTTGCTGCGAACGGCAGGCGATTGCCGGAAGCGTCGATGTTGGGTAGCTGGATCGAACCACCAACTACGAAATCCGGTCGACCTGCGGGCGCGTTCTTATAATCCGTATACTTCGCATCCATATAGGCGATACTGGTCCGAAAGGTCAGTCCTTGCGTGGCCTTGATGCTCAAATCGGCCTCAGCGCCCTTTACCCGTGCGGCCCCGGCGTTCGACAGAAAGGTGGTGCCGTTCTGAATGAGTTGCACCTGCGGGTTCTTGATGTCGTAGTAAAAAGCAGCAGCGTTTAGCCGGATCCGATTATCGAGGAATTGCGATTTGAAGCCGATCTCATAGTCGTCGAGTTGTTCCGGAGCGGTCGGCGTCGAACTGTAGGTCAGAATGTTGTAGGCGCCCGATTTGAAGCCGTGTGCGAACAGCCCATAGACCATCAAATCACGCGCTATCTGATAGTCCAGCGCGACCTTGTAGCTTGCCTTATCGACCTTGGTCGTGTCGGGCGCAAAGACTTGGATGCCGCCAACAGTGCCCTCGGCCGAAGTTTTATCCCACGTATAGCGGAAGCCGACAGTCAGATTCAGGCTCGGACTCAGGTGGTAACCTGCTTGGGCAAAGGCTGCGTAGGTTTCCACTTTTTGCTGCGCTGGCGCACTCAGTGGCGTGTTTCCATAGAACAATGGAATATCGAAGACGGTATCTTTGGTGTATTTTGTCTTATTATTCAGGTAGTAAAGTCCAATTATCCAATTAAGCGGCGACCCTGATTGGCTAACCATTTGAAGCTCTTGCGTATAAAGATCGACCCGCGCATATGCGGGAACAAGAAACTCCTTAACAGGAAGATATTCGGTATATTGACTGTCTTGGGACACATGCGAATATCCGGAGATGCTGACGATCTTGGCAAAGCCAACATCCTGATCAAGGTGGACAGACCCGCCATAGGTGTGGAATATATCTTGTTGGTCTGGATCGCTGATGGAATTATAAAATCCGATTTGATCAGAGGTGTAAACGCCATTGTCGCTTCGGTCGACGTAGTAGTGCGTAAGCGTCGTGCTTGAGGTGCCGGGGAAGGCTGCCTTGTTTCCTGAGTTCTTCGACCAGGAATAAAACCCGGCGATCGTGATTTCTGTATTGCTCGATGGCTCCCATAGGACTTTGGCGTTGGTAAGCACACTGTCCTCATAGCCGTAGCGATGGCCATTAGCGGTGTTTTTGCCAAATCCGTCGCTCGTCTTCCCAACGATGGATAGTGAAATCGCCGCGCTGTCGCCGAGACCGGTCGTGGCATACAGGTTGCCGTCAACGGCATCAAAGCGGCCATAACCGAGCGTGCCGCTGACCTCGGTATCATGTGAGGGCTTTCGCGTGATCACGTTGATAACGCCGCCGGTCGAATTCCGACCGAACAAAGTGCCTTGAGGCCCCTTAAGAACCTCCACGCGTTCGACGCTCGCCAAATCAAAAAAGCTAGACGGGAGGCGGGAGAAATAGACGCCGTCGACATAAACAGCGACACTCGATTCGACACCTGCCGTCGATGTGCTGGAGCCGATCCCACGCAGAAATGGTTGAACAATGCCATTGAACTTTTGAACCGTGAGGCCAGGTACCTTTCCGCCCAGATCGGCCACCGACCGAATGCCCTGCGTCGCTAATTGCTCCGAGTTCAACGCCGTAATGGACAGGGGAACCCTCTGCACATTCTCCGCGCGACGTTGCGCCGTCACAATGATGTCACCCTGGCCTTGTTCGGCGCCGGGCGCCGTCGCAGGATCTAGAGTGCTCTTTGCTTCGTCCGGCACCGATGTGATGCCTGCATCCTGCTCTAACGCAGGCGATCGGGAGGCAACCGCTGCAGCCGCTATCTGCGCTGTCGCCGGATCGCAATGAGCGCCTATCGCGATACCCGCTACCGAAGTCGTTAACATGAACGGTGATAGTCTCATCGAATGGTCCCTCCCATCGCTTTGCTCTGAAACAAGCGTCAGCAGCCCGGCGTCTTTATTGGCCAACGTCCTCGATCGATGACGGCGGCAGCGGTCACAATCCAAAGCATCCGATCAGTTTGCAACGCGTGTCACCAGAATGTTCGCAAGGAGAACGGCTGCTATTAGTGCGGGGCTTTGGCATCGGGGCGCATCGCTGCCCCGCAAATTGGACGGTTGTTGTTCCCATAGGCCGCGCGCGTTGCGTGTTTTTCGTATGACGGGGGCGCGGAGTGAAGGTGGGATAGACGCAGGCCAGCGATTGCGAACAAAGCGCAATGTCAGGCGAAGGAGTGCCCTTTAGTTTTAGGAGTTTCGGATATTAGTTCATCAATCCGATCATTAGGTACATCTTGGTGGCACACCCCGCTGCTAACGAATTCCGTAATCCAACCCGCGTCCCGGTATGTTCCGCCGCTCTCCGGGCCGTTTTGCGCGTCAGCGCGCCAGTTGCCCGCGACATCTTGTCGAGTTGCGTTTGCACGAGGCCGGTGGCACACTTTCTCAAAACATAAGATTGATGGAGAGAAAGCTCATGGCAAGCGGCTGGATGCAGGAAGTGGTCGGTGAAGTCGCCTTCCCAGGCGTTGTGGCTCAGGTGGTCGATAGTCATTACGAAGCAGGTGCCACCGCTTCGCAATGCGATCCGGAGATTGTCCTACGCTGGCGGAGCGCCCCTAAGGGGCGCATCCGCGCGTGGACAGAAGGACGGGATCCCAGGTCAGTAGGGCAGATGATGTTGATTCCATCGCGTGTGCAAACCAGCGCGATGGCTTGCGACGGCGCGGTTGACACGCGCAGCCTCGCGCTTCGTATCAAACCGGAATGGCTCCAGGATGTCGTCGGGGAGACAGCCAGGTCGCTCGACTATCCCGCGCTGGCGCTTTTCCAGTTCAAAGAGACCAACATTGAATATGCGATGAGGCGGATGTTTAACGAAGTGCTTTCGCCCGGCCCGCTTACGCCATCCATAATCAAGTCGTGCAGTACGCTTGTGGCGTTCGATCTCGTGTCTCGGCTGAAGCAAGGCACTACGGAGTTACGAATACGCGATCCGCTGTCCGAACTCAGGACTCGGCACGTCGAAGAGTTCGTGATGAGCTACGAGGGTGGTTGGCCGTCGCTCCAGGAGATTGCTGACAGCCTGGGAATCGGTGTCGGCCACATGAGGCAGGTGTACAAGAACTGCACGGGCCGGAACCTCTTTGACTATATGGATGAAGTTCGAATTTCACGAGCGAAGGTGCTATTACATGAAGGGGCGATACCGCTTAAAGTTATTGCCCACCGTCTCGGTTTCAGCACGCCTAGTGCCTTTTCCTATGCGTTTCGACACAAAGCCGGATTGACGCCCCGCGAATATCGCATTGCCTCGCTTCGGCGATCTCATACCAAGTCTTGTTGATGCTGACCGGGGACTCCGGCCGACGAATTTCTGCCTCGCCATCGGGGCTGGATGGAGTCTCGCGAGACGGGTGCGAAAAGAAGCTCGATCCGGCAGCATTATGCCTTCGCGAAGCGCGGGATTAGCTCGCGGCTGAAGAGCTCGATCTGGTTACGAAGATTCTCGTAATGCGCTCCGTGCGCACCGCGACCGAAGTCGACGACGATGTAATCAGGTTCTGTGGCCTCAATGCAGAGCTGCAAGCCGTCGGCGCATTCGTCGGGCGTTCCCGCGATGATCTGGCCGGGCGGCAGGTCCGCGATCGCCAGTGACACTCCCGAACGCAGCTTGTCGGCAAATTCATCGTCGAACGGCACGCCCAGCTTCAGATAGTCGCGATAGGTGTCGAGGATGGGCGGCAGCCATTCGCGCTCCAGTCTCGCCTTGTCGCGATCGATCCCGACCTTGCGGTTGAGCACAACCATTCCGGCGCGACCGGCCGCGCGCGATTTCGTCCGGAAGCGCGCGACCTTGGGACCGAGCAGCGCCGCGCTCTCGATATTATCCGTCAGCCAGCCGTCGCCCAGCCTGGCCGCGCGATCGATCGCCGCATCAATCTGCGCACCGATGAAGATCGGCGGCCCGGGCTTCTGGACGGGCTTGGGCGTCACGTTTGCGCCCTTCACGGTGAAATGCTTGCCTGCGAAGTGGATGGGGTCATTGCTCCATGCGCTTCGAAGCAGCGTGATCGCTTCTTCGAAGCGGCTGACCCGTTCCTTGAACACCAGGCCGACCTGCTCGAACTCATAGGGGCGGTATCCGATGGCGACGCCGAGCATCACGCGTCCGTCGGACAGTTCGTCGACCATCGCGACCTGTTCGGCGACGTCGATCGGGTTGTGCGAGGGCAGGATCAGGATGTTCGTCATGAAGCGCATCGTGGTGGAGCGTGCGGCGAGCGCTGCGATCGCGACCATCGGCTGGGAAGAGTCTATCCGATCCGCCGTGAAACGATGATGACCAACCGTACCCAGTTCGAACCCGAGTTCCTCTGCCAGGGCGACGATTTCGAAGCTCCGTGCCCAGCGGGTGCGCCATCCACCGTCCTCCGGCTCCGTGGCGCGAGGGAACCCCGTGAGCGTGGGGATCGACAGGCCGAACTTCATGTACGTGGCTCCTCAGGCTTTAGCGGCGTGTCTCGCCGATCCGGCGGGCAGGTGAGGGTGTCGGGTACAGTCTCGACGAGCACGACAGATCCTCGAAGCGGCGGCGTATGAACGGCTACGAAGATCGCACTTCGTCGAAATCAGGATCTCGGCCGGTGAGCTTTTTGTAACGCTGTATGTCGAGTGCTCTCAGGGGCTCAAAATGGGCTTCGATAATGGGAAGATGAAGGTCCTTCTGCCGGATGGTCTTTCGTATTTCCGCGGCCTGCATCGGCTGTTTCCGGACGATATGGCCCTGACGAGCAAGTCCATCGAAAAAGCTCCAGTTCTGGACCACAAAACTGCTCCCGCTCCCAACACTCAGCACCTCGAGCAGATCTGCTTCGGCAACGCCATATGCCTGAGCGAGCTCAATGGCTTCCATTAATCCGGAGCGCGTAATGCTTGACACAGCATTGTTAGCAAGCTTGGCGATCTCGCCGCCGCCCACTGCCTTGAGGTAAATAGGCTGCCCAATCAGTTCGAGCAGCACGGCGAGATTCCCTATATCCTCTCGCTCTGCACCTGTCGGCACAGCCAGAGTTCCGTTCCGCCGATCCGCGTAGGTTCCGCTCACAGGCGCATCGAATAGCCTCACGCCCTTCACCTTTGCCTTTTCAGATGCGTCGATAACGATTTGGGGAGAAACCGAAGACTGAACGATCAGAGTCTGACCAGGGCGCATGAACTCGAAAATCTCGTCGATCACCTTCGACACCGCTGGCTCCGGATCCACGCAGATGAAGATGACTTCAGTCTCTTGGACAAGTTTGCCAAGCGAGACCGCGGCCCGAGCGCCCTCGGCGACCAACCGAGTGACGGCGTCACAATCGAGATCGAACACGATGAGGTTAATACCAGCAGAAACAAGCCGGCTAGCAATTCCACCCCCCATGTCTCCGAGGCCAACATAGCCAACAGATCCCGTGAACTTGCTGTTCGACACGGAGTTTCCTTTCCTTAACGCTTATGGGACTGGCGGCTATATTGGCGTAGGTGGCTGTAGTTATTAATCAGGGAAGGGTGACGCGCGACACCCGTGTCACCTTGTAGTCCAGAACATATTCGCCGACGATTTCGAGCGCCTTTCGCTCTGGGTCGGCGTAATAGCGTTCAGCTACCTGATCGATATCGTCGTCATGTCGAACGGCCCAGGTGAAGATATTCGCTTCCCTGTCTTCCAAGGCAAAAAGTACCTCAAAACCGAACCGGCGCCGTACGGCGACGATACGCCGCCAGACGTCCAGGAATGGCTCCCATCCGTCGGGTTTGATGCTGTAGATGCGCAGAAGTGTATCAAGCTTGGGTAGCGGAATCTCGGGCATCTGATGTCTCTCTGGTTGTTGGTGTTCGGCTGCTGCATGGCTCCCGCATTTCATAGCGAAGCATCTTTGAACCGACGCGTCACCAGACGATGCGGATTTCGCCAAAGAGATGCACATTTCGACAATCATCGCGGTGTCGTGCTTGTGCTTTGGGGCTTCTAACTAATGAGGTTGAACGAGAGTCGATGGGAGAGAGTGTGTGGCGCAAACGATGGCGCAAAAGATTCTGGCTCGCGCCGCAGGCATGGACCGGGTCGCGATAGGCGAGGCCGTTCTGGCGAAGGTGAGCCACATGACCAACCTCGACGGAACCACCTTCATCGACAGTTTCCAGGAGCTGGGGCTGAAAGTCTGGGATCCGAAGCGGATCATTTTTTGCTTCGATCACATGTTTCAGCCTGACTGGTTCCCGCAGGTCGCGGGTAAGGAACACCCAAAAATCCGGGCCTTCGCCAAGGCTCAAGGAATACCGGCTGAGAATATTTATGATCTCGGCCGCAACGGGATCTCTCACCAGATTCCGGTGGAGCAGGGGTGGGCGCTGCCCGGCACGGTGGTGATTGGCGCAGATACCCAGAGCGCGACGATGGGCGCGGCAAATTGCTTTGCCTTGCCCGCACTGTTCGGTGTCGATCCGATCATCATGACCGGCGACATTTGGATGATTGTGCCCGAAAGCGTCCGGATCGATCTGTCTGGTGCGCTGCCGTTGGGCATGACGGGCAAGGACGTGGTCTATCGGCTGATCGCCGATCTCGCCGGGGTTCTGGACGGAAAGGTTATCGAATTTGCGGGGCCTGGGGTGGGGACGCTTTCGATGGACGTTCGTATGGCGATCGCCAACGGCGCGGTACAAATTGGCGCGCTCACCGTGATCTTTCCCGCAGACCGCATCCTGCTCGACTATTTCGATGGCCGCGCGCGGGAGGCTTTCGAGCCGGTAACCGCCGATTCAGACGCCAACTATGCGGCGACCTACAGATATGACCTGTCAACGATGGGGCATTTGGTTGCAGGGCCACACGACATCGAAAAGGTCCGCTCGCTGGCTGATGTTGTTGGCCTGCCCGTAAACGCCGCCTATGTAGGCTCTTGCGCCGGTGGCCGGTTGTCGGATCTTGCGCTTGCCGCCAAGGTCCTGCGCGGACGTCGAGTGCACCCGTCAGTTCGCCTGATCGTGACGCCGATCTCCGCAGACACCGCCCGCGAGGCATCGGCTGCCGGTATTTACCAGGATTTACTCGATGCTGGAGCGGCGATCACCCAACCGGGCTGTGGTGCGTGCTATTCCGGAAATTTGTCGCCGCTAAAGCTCGGCGATGGTGAGCGCTGCATTTCGACTTCAGTGGAGACGCTCCGCGGGCGGATGGGGAGCGAAAATTCCGAAGTGCTGCTCGCGGATGCTGCCGTGGTGGCAGCCTCGGCCATAGAGGGGCGGATTGCCGATCCCGCGCAGTATCTCATCCGTGAACTGGAGGTTTTGGCATGAAGCTTCGTGGGAAGGTCTGGAAGTTTGCCGATGGGATTGGCGCGATGGATATCGTGCCGGCGCGCTACGACAAGCAAGGCATGAGCCGCCAGTGGAAAGAATGCGCCCGACACTTGTTCGAGGACGTGGCGCCGGGCGTCGCGGAACAGATCGCGCCTGGCGATATCCTCGTGGCGGGTACGGGCTTCGGCACCGGACACGCGCACTACTATACGGCCGCGATCATGGGCAGCGTCGAAGCTGGCCTGTCCGCTTATCTGGTCGAGGGTATTGGAGGCTTGTTCCAACGTGGCTCGATCGACTTCGGGATGCCGGCCTGCGTTGTTCCTGGCATCACGAGACTGGTCGAGCATGGTGACGAACTGGAGGTCGACCTTGCCGTAGGTCATGCGGTCAACGTCACCAGCGGCGCGACGATCGACTTCGAACCGGTATCACCGCTCATTCTTGATATTCTGACGGCGGGCGGCAGCCGAAACTGGGCAATGGGCCGCATTGGCGCGCTTCCCGTCGAAAGCCGGAAGGAAAACGCATGAGGATGACGACGCGTTTGCGCGCGCTGCTGCGCGATAAAATGGTGGTCGCGCCCGGTTGCTTCGATCCGCTTTCAGCGCGCCTGGCGCAATTTGCCGGATTTGAGGCTATCCACATGACCGGCCTGGGTGTCGAGGCATCGCAGCTGGCCGCACCTGATCTCGGTCTGTTGAGCATGCGGGAGATTGCGGACCATGCAGCGCGGATGACGGCGGCGCTCGACATTCCGGTTATCGCGGACATCGACACCGGCTTCGGCGGCGTGCTGAACGTCCAGCGGACGATCCGCGAGATGGAGCGTGCCGGCGTCGCTGGCGTCCACATCGAAGATCAAATCATGCCGAAGCATTGTCCGCTTCTGGCCGGGCGCAGCGTCGTGTCGCGCGCGGCTGCACTGGATCGGCTTAAGGCGGCACTGGATGCGCGCACCGACCCCGACTTCGTCATCGCCGCTCGGAGCGATGCCGATACGATCTCGTTCGATGAACTGGTGGAACGGTCGAACCTTTACCTCGAGGCGGGGGCGGATCTCGCCATGCCTGTGCTGATGTCGGTAGAAGGCCGGTCCTTTTTTGCCCTCTCGCCCGACGAGCAGATGGAATGGAATCGGAAACTCGTAGCTGCGATCGATGGTCCCGTCATGGGCATGGGTTCCGGACCGCCACTGGGCTACACCGAAGCCGATCTGGCGGACGCGGGCTTCAGGCTGATAATGTACGCGGCGACTGCCCTCGGCGTGGCGGCGAACGCGATGGCCGCACTTTTCCGCGACATGAAAGAGCGTGGGACGGACAGTCCGTTCGTCGCCGCGAACCCTGGCCCCTATCACGATCCCCTAGAGCTTATGCGTGCAGCCCGGCTGGACGAATATGCTGATGCGGAAAGGCGCTACATGAGCGCAGAGGACTGACGCGCCAATCGGTAACAGCCATGATTTGGCGATTGTCCAAGGCCGACAGTTTGAACGGGTGCGAAACGCCATGCAGACAATTGCGCGTTCAAAAGGAGAAAGTTTATGAAGACAAAGTTCATGGTCCTGCTGAAACGCAAGGAAGGACTGACGCCCGAACAGTTTCGGGATCATTACGAGAACAATCACGTTCCCCTCGGCGAAAAGTTCATCGGTCATTTGCTGACTAGCTTCAGCCGTCATTATCCTGGAACGATGGCCGATTTCACTTCAGACGACTGGACGACGGGCCGGATGGGCGACGGGGATGCCGGGTGCGCATACGACGCCATCAGCATTTATGAGTTCCGCGATGAAGGGGCAATCGCTGAAATGGCAACCATCCTGGCCCGACCCGAAGTCTGCGGCGCTCTCAGCGAGGACGAGCGACGGTTTCTCGATCGGTCAGCCTGCCGAATGGGTCTGTGCGACGTTATGGAGGGAGAGGGCATGACCGCCCACGCGTGAGGGCGGTGGGTCCTGCTGCGGTGTTTAACCCGTGAAAGCCAACGCCCCGCTGAGATCTCGACACTCAGCAGCGCTGAGGCTGCGGTCCGGCTTTGGGTCGACCAGAATTCATCGCGCCACCTCATAGAACAACGATTAAAGGATCGGGGCGGACGGCTTCAAGCTCCAGATCCGTCCCGGTGGGGCACAGCCGATCCTACCAACAGCATTGTTGGGCGGTAGGTGCACCAGGTAATTTATGCTTGCGGTCGTCCGGAACCTATCGGGGCCGGTTTGACAACAGGAGTATCAGTGTGAGCCGAAACATACCCGTTGTCAAGATGAACGATGGCTTCACGATCCCACAAGTGGGACTCGGCATGATGTTCATGCCGCGCGACATCCTTGGGGAGCTGATGCTGCAGGCTATGCGGATGGGCTATCGCCAGTTTGATACCGCCACCCATTATGACAATGAGGCGTTGATTGGTGACGCGCTGAAACGCTCGGAAGTGGACCGCGAGGAACTGTTCCTAACCACAAAATTGCCTGATGGCCAACATGGCTATGACGCGGCGATGCGGGCGTTCGACCGGAGCGAAAGAGCGATAGGGCGCATCGACCTGTACCTGATCCACTGGCCGCAACCCTCGAAGGGACTTTATCGAGAGACCTGGCGGGCGCTGGTAAGGCTTCACAAGGAAGGAAGAGTGCGATCAATCGGCGTTGCCAACTTTACGCCGCCCCTCATCGACGAACTGATCGACGACACGGGCACGGTGCCCGCGGTAAATCAAATCCAACTCCACCCACGGTATCAACAACGCGATGTGCGCGACTACCATGTCCATCGACGGATCATCACGCAGGCCTGGAGTCCGCTGGAACATGGCCGTGCGCTGACAGACCCTATAATCGGGCAGATCGCCAAGCGTCTTGGCCGCTCGCCTGCTCAGATCGTCCTCCGATGGCACGTGCAGAACGAGCTGGTTGTAATACCCAAGGCCGCGAGCAGCCGCCATCTCGCTGATAATGTCGAGATATACGATTTCGCGCTCGAAAAGGGCGATATGGCATTGATAAAGGGCTTGGACAGTGTGTCTGGCCGCATCGGCCCAGATCCTCTGATGCACGTAAGTGACCGGGGCGTTGACTAGACGCTCCAATAGGCGAGCAGATCAAAAGAGCCAAATCAGCTGGCTGATCCTCGGAATGATGGCGGACAAGCCTTTATTTTGGATCCTGCTCTGAGCCCAATTCCTTCGGACATTTCGTTTCATCGAGCAAATTTACAGTGGAGGCTGAATAGCGATGCAGGGAACTGAAAAAGGCTCCCTAATCACTTCCCAGCGGCACCAACATGCCGGACTGATCATCATGATCGCAACGATGAGCCTGTTCGGGCCGCTTGCGATCAATATGAGCCTGCCTGGCATCGTCCAGACGGGCCAGGATCTCGGCACCACCACTGCCGCTATCCAGGCGACCATGGCGGCCTTCATGTTTGGTTTCGCTGCGGGCCAGTTGATCTGGGGCGCGATGGCCGATCGCTGGGGTCGCCGATCCCCAGTGCTGCTTGGTCTCAGCATATTTCTCGTTTCCTCGGTGGTATGCGCATTGGCGCAATCGGAGGACCTGTTGTTCGCGGCGCGCCTTATGCAGGGGTTCGGATCGTGCGCGGGCGTTGTGCTGGCGCGCGCTATCGTCTCGGATAATTTCGCCGGTAAAGATGCCGCCGTGGTCTTTAGCTGGCAGCATCTCATCATGGGGATAGCGCCAGTAATCGCACCGCTGCTCGGCGGCGCGCTGCTGTTGATCTCCAGCTGGCGCTCGATCTTCTGGACGCTGGCCGGCCTCGTGGCGCTTACAATTCCTTTCCTGATCGCCAAGTTGCCCGAAAGCCAATCGCGCGAAGCGGCGGAACATGCCCAGAGCGAAGGACGAATTGCGGCGTATATGGCGTTGATCGGCAATCGGCCCCTGCTCGCGCATATGCTGACCAGCGGGCTGTCCGCGTCGGCGCTGATAGTCTGGTACAGCGCTGCTAGCCCGCTGTTCCAGGAAGATTTCGGTTGGACCCCGCGGATCACCTCGCTCGTCATCGGCACGCTCGGCATCACCCTTATCAGCGCGACTCAAATCAACCGACGGCTGCTTAACCATTTCACGCCTCGCCAGATTATCGAAGCCGCCTTGCTCGGCGGCATCACGGTACTGGTCGCCGGTCTGCTGCTCACGCTTGCCCACGTGCCTGGGGCCAAGGTTTTCGCAACTATCAGCGTTGTTCTAGGCGTTTCGACCTATGGAATGCTTTCGGCTAACAATCAGGCGTGCGCGCTGGCGCTGGATCGTCGGCGCGCGGGATCGGTGGGTGCACTGATCGGCGCGTCCAACTATGGCATTGGCGGGATCTTCGCCTGGCTAGTGAGCTGCCTCCCCTCGGCGCATGGAATCACCATGCTGACGATGATGGCGGCGCTGTTCATAGCGGCGCGGCTGGCGTTGGGCCTGCTGAACCCGCATGGGTCGCTATGACATCAAGCTGAGGAACAATCCTAACTGTTCCAAACTGGCGCTTCGGCACTGCTCCTTTTCAGCATAAGAAACGAGATTGTGCGGGCTGATACAGATTGAAAAGGACCGGAACGAGCACGGTAACCGGGACACCACAGCAAAAATTGCGCGGTATCAACGCGCACGTTCGATCTTGAGGGCGGCCTTTTTTCGCAATAGCAAAGCATAGACGGGGAGAAGCGTCTTGCGAGCCTATCATTTAGTCAACACTGGGTCCGATTTGGCTTCCGGCTTAAACCACCTCCGCATCGTCGATCTCGAGATACCGCGTCCGGCTCGGGGAGAAGCGCTCGTGCGACAACATGCGGCGAGCCTGAACTATGTCGATCTACTTGCCGTCAATGGCCAATATCCACCGCCGGTTCTGCCACAAATTCCCTTGATGGACTCAACTGGAGTAGTTGAGGAGCTGGGTGAAGGTACAGATGGTCCGCCCGTCGGCACGCGCGTCGCCATCCATATGTTGCCCGATTGGCCGTCGGGACCGACGCCACAGTTCGGAACGCCACGCGCCCGGGGTTTCAACATGCCCGGAGCTCTCTCGGAATATGCCGTGGTCCCCTCAGCCGCACTGGCACGGCTTCCCGATACGATGAGCTTTGCGGCCGGCGCGACTTTCTCAACTGCTGGAACGACGGCCTGGAACGTCGTACGAGAGGCCAATGTCATGCCCGGGTCAACCGTGCTGATCCTGGGCACCGGGTACATCAGCCTTTTCGCCCTTCAATTCGCCAAGGCTCAAGGCGCGCGCGTCATCATCACTTCGTCCTCCAACAAAAAACTGGCTCTGGCGCGCGACATGGGAGCGGACTGCGGGATCAATTATGCTGCAACACCCGACTGGGACCGGGCTGGGCACGATTGGAGCGAAGGCGGTCATCCAAACGGACCAAGCGCGATGCGCGCTCGCGCGCAGAATGGACGCTCGACGATTGATCCCGTATCTGGGCTGCAGGTTGCCGCGACAGTGAGACGGTCCGACTGAGGTTTTTGATATTTGGATGCCCGTGACAGGCGTGATGATATTTCGCTCGGGATAATCGGCTATCGCTCCCGAATGACCGCCAGCCGGCAGACGGTCCTCTCCCAGCACAGAGTGTCGTTGCTCCTGTCGAAAGCGTGGAATATCCGCTCCCGCGTTGCAGCGACGAACATCCGGCCGGAGCGCGTGACCAGAGGTCCGCCGAGATCTTACCGTTCATGTGCCGGTCTATGATGTTGGGAACGTCTGTGCGGCCCTTGGCTGCGGCCTTCGCCCATTAAATTGGCGAAGGCCTGCGACCATGTGCGATTAGCGCGGATCAAAAGTCATCCATAATTGTGTCAAGCCATAGGCAACATAAGTCGAGGTATAGCTGTAGCTCTCCTCTCCACGCGTCACTCGGAAATTGTGCATCCGGTCCACCAGCTGGCGAAAGGACGCGCGCATCTCGCCGCGCGCAAGCTGGTTGCCGATACAATTATGGATACCACTTCCGAAAGTCAGGTGATACTTCGCGTTCGGACGATCGAGGTCGAGGGTCTCGGGGTCTGGGAATACTTCCGGATCGAGGTTCGCAGCGCCGAAGCGCGTCTCTATGATCGACCCGGCCGGAATCGCCACACCGCCGATCTCGGTATCGGCGGTAGCCCGGCGGAACATCGTCGTCGCGGGCGTCTTGATCCGCAGCACTTCCTCGATGAACACATCCAGCTTTTTGGCGTCGCCCCGGATTTCGTCGACCAGCTCTGGCCGATCGATCAGGATTGCCATGCCGCCTGCGATCGCATTCGCGGTGGTCTCGCCGCCGGCAAGGAACAACAGCCACAGCATGCTGACGAGTTCCTGCATATTGAGCGTCCGACCGTCTACCTCGGTGTGCACGATCGTGCTGAGCAAGCTATCGTCAGGGGCAGCGCGAACGCGCTCGACATTCTTTGCCAGATACTGCTGAAGCTCGATAACGGCAGGCACCAGTTCAAGTTCGCGCTCTGGAGCCAGCGCCGGATTCGACGTCTCCAGCGACATGTCGTTCCACCGCTTGAATTTATCGATGTCGCGATCAGTCACGCCCAGGATTTCTGTGAACACCGTCAGCGGCAGCCGCATCGCGAATTCGTCGAAGAAGTCTATCTCCTTCTGGTCGATGAAGCCGTCGATCATCTCCTTTACCGCTGCTTCGATTTGCGGCTCAAGGCCGATCACTTTATCGCGGGAAAAGGCTTTGTCGACGACCGATCGATAGGTGCGGTGATCGGGGGGGTCATTGGTCACAAGCGTGTCGACCGGCAGGTAGCCCTGTTCTTCGAACATCTTATTAACCTGGGCGCTGATAGGCGTTTCCCGCGTCTGGATCACCCCGGTCTTGCATGAAAGAACCTTGACATCCATTGCCGCCTTACGGACGTCGCGATACTTCGTGAGCACGTAATTGCCGCTCACGGGATCCTTGTAGACCGGCTGCTCTTCCCGGAGCTTATGATAAGCGGGGAAGGGGCATCGGCGCGTCTCGGGATTCGTAAAGGTGATGGGGACCCCGTCAAGTTCGACCGGGCAGGTCGCCGATACGTTGGCGGCGTTTTCGCTCGCATCCATGAATCTTCTCCAAGTTTTGAATTGGCCTGGATCGATCCTTACGCGCTCGCGCGGTTTAGACTCAAAGCTAGCGGATTTGCCATTCCGCACATTGTAAAGCCGGACCGTGCAAGTACCTGCTTCGGGAGGAATTTCCTTTTGCCCGAGCCGCCGTCCGGCCTCGTCTCACACGGCGCGTAGGCGCACACGACCCATGTTGTTATCGCGGTCGACCTACCCTATATTCGCAGCAGATAAATAAGGCATTCTGCGACGAATGGGTCGGAGCAAAAGCGTGCTGGGAGCCGGTGTCCGGTGAACCATTTCGTTCCGCTACTGTGCTCGGATCATGAAGCCGGCAGAAGGGATGGCCGGACCGCGGTTAGTAGGAGAGCGCTTCCATGTTTGCGAGCCCATGCGATGTTTTGGCAGAGATGGACCTGTCAGGAGTAAACGTTCAGATCCTTGATTATCGGTGGAGTGCAAACGAGCGCATTTGGGATCGCCAGGATCTGTTCGTGCTCCGGTATCGCCCCGAACTAGCGCCGATCAGCCTTTCCGCGCATCTGGACGACGGGCGGGTTCAGGATTTTGGGAGGGTAATGTTCTTTCCCGCACGGACCAAAGTGGAAACGACTTCGGCGAAGGTAACCGAGCGGACGCGCAACGTGATGTGTGCCTTTACCGACCAGTGGTTCCGGCAGATATGGCCGGAGCGGCCCGACTGGAGCGCAGCCGACTTGGCGCGATGCTATGATCTACGGAACGTGCGCATAGAACAGGCCATGCGGCAGCTGGGCGAGGAAGTCGCCAGCCCAGGCTTCGCGAGCCAGCTCATGGCGGAATCTCTCACCCGGATGATTGCGATCGACGTCGCTCGTCATTTCAGGCCCGACGATCGCCCGCGGCGGGTCCGCACATCGGAGGGACGGCTGTCGGAGCGTGAACTCGGTCGCATCTATGATATTGTCGATAGCGCGAGCAACAGGACGCCGACGACGGAGGAGCTGTCGAACGAGTGCGGGATAAGTTCGGCGCATCTGCGTCGCACCTTCAAGCGAACGACCGGGATGACGCTTCACCGCTACGTCGCCGACGTCCGCCTCGGCAAGGCCAGGGCACTGCTCGCAGAGAGCGACCTATCACTAAAGGAAATAGCCTTTAAACTTGGTTTCTCCGGCCCGTGCACATTTTCCTCCACATTCAAAAAGGCATCGGGCGAGACGCCGGACGGTTATCGGCAGCGGCTGAGGTCGCTGTCATGACCATAGCTAAACTACACGGAAGCAAGGGCCGGTGAATTGGCCCATTGCTGTTGAGAGGTCATTGAGTCGGCTATGATCCCTATTCGAGCCCGAAAACCTTTTGGGATCCGTGCAATGGATAAAAGGTAAGCGCCAACGGAACGCGATATCGGCTTCCCGGAAAAGCTCACACGAAATCTTCCAGATTAGAGTAAGCGGGGCCTGAGGCTTTCAATTACCCACAATGTGGTCTGACGCCAGATTCCACTGATCGCAGCGGTATTGCTGCGATGGAATCAGCTATGATTCATGTTCCCGCAAAGGCTCGCTTTTGCGGAGTGCACGATGGTCGAGGATGGCTCGGAATCTCAGGCTTGGATCGATGATGAATTTGCTGCGTCGCGATTTAGCGATGTGCGTCTTGGGCGTCGTCTGCGCCAGTTGGTGACGCAGATGGCAGGTGCGGTGGGCGGTCCAATTCCACTCGCCTGCCAGGACTGGGCCAACACCAAAGCTGCCTACCGCTTTCTCTCAAATTCAGATGTTTGCGAAGGTAAAATTCTGCAAGGCCATTTCCAATCCACGGCGTCGCGTGTCGCAGCTATTGATGTACCCATTCTGGTTCTGCAAGATACCACCGAATTTTCATATGAACGCAAAAAGCCCGAACAGGTTGGAATCATCGGCTATGCCCCGAGCAAGCGCGAGACTGTGGGGATTGCTCGGCGACACACCATTTGCGGGCTGTTGATGCATAGCAGCCTGGTGGTAACGACAGAGGGGCTGCCGCTCGGCTTGGCGGCGATCAAATTCTGGTCCCGCAGCAAATTCAAGGGTACCTCGGCACTTAAGCGTCATATAAATCCGACGAGGGTGCCGATCGAAGCCAAGGAAAGTATCCGCTGGTTGGAGAATATGCGCGCCTCCACGGCTCTGCTGGGGAAAGGCCAGCGTCTGATCCACATCGGCGATCGCGAAAACGACATCTATGAGTTCTTCTGCGCTGCGGGCGAAGCTGGCACCCATTTCTTGGTACGGACATGCGTTGATCGCTTGGCGGGCGATGGCAAACACACCATTGCTGCTGAAATGGCGGACTCGCCCATTGCAGGTCGCCACATGGTTGAAATTGCCGAGGGCGTGACCGCCAGCCTGGCACTGAAATATAAGAAGATTCGGGTCTTGCCGCCGATTGGCAAGCAAAAACGCTACCCTGCGCTCGATCTTACCATAGTCCACGCTCAGGAACAGGAAGTCCCGGAAAACCGCTCTCCTATCGACTGGAAGCTTATCACTGACCTTCCCATTACGTCGCTGGAGGAGGCGATCGAAAAGCTTCAATGGTATGCTTTGCGCTGGAAGATAGAGGTTTTTCACAAGATCCTTAAATCTGGATGTCACGCAGAAGAAGCCAAATTACGTACCGCTGAGCGGCTCGTGAACTTGCTTGCGATTTACTGCGTTCTGAGCTTGCGCATATTCTGGATGACTATGATAACCCGTACTGCGCCTACGGCTTCGCCAAATATCGTACTGACCAAAGATGAAATAAACCTCATCGACCGCATTGTGATAAGCCGCACCGGCCAACCGCCGCCGCAACAATTATCATGTTACCTGACACAGATCGCAAGACTCGGCGGCTATCTCGCTCGCGAGCGAGACCCGCCTCCCGGCAACACCGTCATATGGCGTGGATGGTCCCGTCTTATGGACATGAAACTTGGTATTGATCTCGCTGGGCGCACTTATGGGTAATTGAAAGGGCCTGAGGGCCGCCTTGCGTGGTGCCCATTGGCCGGGATGATTGTAAGCGCCGACGGAAGGCGGCCTTGTTGCCGGCACCGGAATAGGAAAGCTC
>NZ_JBMDJF010000025.1:0-28852 GCF_057809055.1 Sphingobium sp. FG58
CGCGAGCTTTCCTATTCCGGTGCCGGCAACAAGGCCGCCTTCCGTCGGCGCTTACGTTGGATATCACGTCTAGATTTTTGAACTGCGGGGCCATCATGGTAGTTCGAGACGACCCTTTCGGCACCGTTGGACAGGAATTAGGAGAGAAGCGGTATGCCCGGCTTCGGCGTTGCGACCACCATTACCCACTGACCATAAGACTAACCGAGCGCGGATCGTACGTTCCCCGCTCACAATGGCTCTGATGACCCGATGTCGATGGCAGCGGCGCGTGGATTGACCATAGACAACGCGCTGGATTTTGATCGTTCCATTCCAATCTCCCTTCAAAACAGGAGGGTATGGGCGATGCTAAACGTCATCTTCCTAACCAGGATCGCCGCAAAACGGCGTCACCACTCTCAAGTACGCAAACACCCACGGGCCAGTTTTTTAACGGGATATCATGCCTCCAATAAGCCATCGGCCGCGACGCTCCTGACAGCATTATAGCACGACCCGTTTCTACCGCGCACAGGCGGGCCCAGCCGGCGACGGTTTTTTAGCACTTCCCTCTCCTCCCGCAGCACACGGTTCTCAAGGCGAAGGCGTTCATTCTCACGTGCCAGATCTGCCTGCGGCGCTGAAACCGGATCACTGGGCCGATACTGTGATACCCACTTGCCCAGCGTCGACTTTCATATCCCCAAATCCGATGCGACCCGGTCGCGGGGCAATCCGCTGGTCAGCGCAATCCACACCGCCTCCTGCTTGAACTCTTCTGTGTGCTTGATCATCTCGTCGGTCTCCTGTTGCGAACTCTAATCGCTCAGGTGACCGGCGCAAATCCGTTACAAGTCCAGCTCTGCACCGCGGTCAGTCGCAGCCAAGAGATATCGTAGCGCTATTGCCGTCCTCGCGCTTGGGAGGCGGCGATAATGTCCTTGAGCGATATCGATCGATCTGCGAGCAAGTGGAAATTCGGCGCGGCACCGCCTGTGACAAGGGCACGCCCCTGCACATAATCCTTAGTCGCGTTGACGCAATCGAGCGCCACGACTTGACCACCCTTGAGATAGATCAGGCTGAAGCTGCGTTGTGTGGGATCGCCACGCTGCACGACCGCATCAAACCCGGTCGAGAGGCCCACCGTCTGTAGTCGCAAATCATATTGATTCGACCAAAACCAGGGCACCGCATCGTAGGACGTTTCAATGCCGGCGATTGTCTTCGCTGCGACTGTCGCCTGATCATTGGCGTTTTGGACCGATTCCAACCGAATTTGCGCGCCCGCCGCGTAGCCATTGCTGTGAAGTGCGCAATCTCCGATGGCGAAAACGTCGGGAAGGCTGGTCCGGCACTGCGCATCGACAGCCACGCCGTTTCCGCCGTTCGCGCCGGCCAAGAGAATTGGTTCCACCGAAGGGACGATGCCGACCCCGACGATAACCATCTCACATTTCAGCGCCTCGCCACCATGGAGCCGGACTGCCGTAACCTTGTCACCATCACCCTCTATGCAATCGACTTT
Organism: Sphingobium sp. FG58; assembly: GCF_057809055.1. Classification (NCBI taxonomy): domain Bacteria; kingdom Pseudomonadati; phylum Pseudomonadota; class Alphaproteobacteria; order Sphingomonadales; family Sphingobiaceae; genus Sphingobium; species Sphingobium sp. FG58. Next base: position 1,511 of record NZ_JBMDJF010000025.1, read on the forward strand.
GGCATCGACACGCACATCGACGCCATGGGCGCGGTGTTCGCCTTCATAGAAATGCGACAGCGCCTCTCCGGCCACACGTGAGAGAACCCGGTCAAGCGCCTCGAGCACGACCACTTGCTTGCCGCTTTTGGCTAGCACGGCCGCCGCCTCTAGTCCGATAAAGCCTCCACCGATTACCACGGCGCGCGAGATGCCGCCCAGTTCGGCCTTCATCCGATCGACGTCGGCACGTGTCCGCACGGTATGGACGCCAGCCAGATCGTGGCCGGAACAGGCAAGCTTGCGCGCCGCCCCTCCGGTCGCCCAGATCAGCTTGCCATAACCGACGACCAGCCCGTCATCGCTGGTCACATTGTGTTTTGCGGCATCGACCGCGACAATCCGGCGGCCCAGTAGCATAACGATCCCCCGTTCATCCCAGAACGAAGCCGGTCGGATGAGGATGCGCTCGAACGTCTTTTGACCGTCGAGATAGTCCTTCGAGAGCGGCGGACGCTCATAGGGGAGTTCCGGCTCGTCGCCGATCATTGCGATGGTGCCGGCGAACCCGTTTTGCCGGAGCGCGATCGCCGCCTGCGCACCGCCGTGCCCAGCTCCAACGATCACGACGTCGTATCTGTGTACCATGCTATTCTCCGTCCCCGCCCGTCTCTACCTCGTCGGCTGAAGCGCGTGCCGGTTATGCTGACAATTTATCTGTCTGTGGTCGGGCGCTGGTGCCTGATCTCCAGGGAGCAAAGTCATCCCGTCGCGTCGCGGGTCGAGTAGATCTTTCAACCATTCGCTTTTCTTCTGAACGTCTCGGAGATGTGGCCCGCCAGATCAGCCTTGATGAGCAAAGCAAGGCGTTGCGAACCAGGCCGCATCTGATTTATGCCGCCGCCATTGAACCACAAGCCACGCTGCCCGGTCTGCCCCCACATGCTCGCCCATTCGCCTTCGGGATCGAGCCGCGCGATTTCCCCGACACGATCGCCTGTGTCCTGACCGAACACCCCCGCCACTTCCGCCTTGCGGCTTTGATAGCCGGTGGCGAGGACGATGATGTCGCCCTCGACGATGGAGCCATCATCAAGCTTCACGCCTCCGGGCACAAATTCAACAATCCGATTGAATTGCTCGATTTTGATCTTCCCTGCGGCAATGAGCTCCGAGGTGCCTGTGTTCAGGTAATAACCGCCACCCGTCCGCAGGAAGAGATCGAGCCAGCCCTGGCCATCAACGCCATCGCCCAGCTCCAGTCCGGCGGCCTTCAGCCCATCGAGCAGTTCGCGGTCAATGTCCTGCGCCATTGTGTGATAGGCTCGACTGGCGCTTTCGCGGAGCGGATTGATGAGACCGATGCCATAGCGAAGATCCACAAGCTCTGTCGGGATCGTCGGGTCGAGATATCCGGCGTAGGCGAGATTGGCCGTATCGACATTGTTCACGACGACAGGGCCGCGCTGGAACATTGTGACCTCGACGCCGCCGTCATGCAGGTTACGGGCGATATCGTGCGCGCTCGTCGCCACGCCGATGATGATCGCCTTCTTGATCCCGTAGTCCGCCGCGTCGGTGAATTGAGACGAGTGCATGACCTTCCCGGCAAACGCGCCGATACCGTCCAAGGTCGGAACGAATGGCTTGCCGCCGATGCCGCCGGTCGCCCAGACGATGTGGCGGGGATGCAACTCGCGTTCCGTTCCGTCGGACGACCGCACCACCGCATCCCAGCGGTCTGCACTCGCGTCGTACATGGCACTGACAAATTCTGTCCCGGTCCACACAGTCAGGTCCATGTAGCGGGCGTAGATGTCGAGCCAATCCCCGATCAGGTCCTTGGGCAAATACTGGGGATAGTGTGGCGGGAAGGGCAGGAACGGAAAGCCGTTCATCTCGATGGGATTGTGCAGGTAAAGAGCAGCGTAGCGCTTGTTCCAACTGTCACCCACATGATCGTACCGGTCGATATTGAGTACATCCACGCCCAGCCGCCGTAAGCACGCTGCAGTCGTCAGCCCCGCCTGTCCGGCGCCGACGACGACGACCTCCGGTTCCCTGTCCAGATATTGCCGGGCGGCGTCACGGTGCTGCTTCCAGGTCTGGCCTGGATGCGCAGCTACATAGCCACGTCCAGCGGGATGACGCGCCGGAGGTTCCTTACTATGGAGATCTTCCAAACGCGTGAAGATCGCACGGGCCCTCAATCTTGAAGACGCACCGTCGCGAACCGCATTCAGCACCAGAACGCCCTTGCCGAATTTTGTGTCAAAGTCGAAGAAGGCCTCAATAATCTCGTTGCCTCCGTGGTCCTGCAGGTTGGGCGCGGGCCATTCGCTAGAGATACGGAAGCGATGCGGCTGCATCTCGTCAGCCAGACCGAGCAAGGTCGAGAGAACAACATCGCGCCCATGGAACTGCCGATAATCCCAGGTCAGAGCGCCATTGTCCCGGAAATAAGCGGGGTCGCTGAACAGATCCTTCAGCTTGGCCGCATCTCGTGAATCGATTGCGTCCTCGAATGCCGAAACCCACTCGACCACTTCGGTCTCGACTTGAAGATCATTCATGAACGCATCCTATTCCTGACTCGACACCGGGCGCTTCGGAGATGATGAGGCCCAGCGCCTCCAGGGGAGGCCCGGCCGCAGGTTCCGCGCGACGTGCTTTGTTGCGGCGTAAATGCTGCTTATCGCCTTCGCAATCACGAATGATCGGATCGTTCACTGCGTGAACATTGCTGATCAGCTGTTGCGACCTACGGCAAACGCCGCCAACTTTTGGTGCCGTTGAGGTTGCCACGCAAAGCCTTGATCGGCCGGTTTGCGGAAACCAGCTACGGTAGTTCGCCGGGAGAACAGATTAGGGATGCTCGTTGCCTTGTGCATGGCGGTGCCTGTAAGAGCTGCGCCACATGCCAGCGGGATTGCGCTGATTGGCCTGGGACGATCGATCGCACGAGCCGCGACGAATGAGGGAGAAAAATTCCATGGACAATATCACCTACCCCAGCCTTCGCGGCAAGGTCGGTTGGGTTTCGGGCGGCTCAAGCGGCATCGGGCGGGCGATCGCCCTGTCGCTTGCTGCCAGCGGTGTGAAAATACTGATTGCCGATGTCGATGAGGACGCAGCGGCTCAGGCTATCGCCAGTATAAAGAGTTACGACGGCGAGGCCGCGTTTTGCCGGGTCGATGTGTTGGACGACCTGTCTGTGAAGTCGAGCCTGGGCGCTGCCGTCGATCGATTTGGCAGGCTCGACGTCGTCGTGAACTCCGCAGGCCGGACCTCCACGGACGAGTATGATGATTTCGAACGTAACGTCGATATGTTCCTGCTCGGCACTTGGCGCGTGATGCGCGCCGCGCTGCCACTATTGCAGAAATTCGGCGGCGGATCGTTGATCAACATCGCTTCCATCGCGGGGGTCACCGGATCCATCGGGCCGGCTGGTTATGGCCCCGCCAAGCACGGCGTCGTCGGCGCGACGAAGGACGCTGCGCTCAAACATGCGAAAGATGGGATTCGCGTCAACGTGGTATGTCCTGGCTACATCGAAACGCCCATGACCGCGAAATTCGCGCCGACGCCGGCCGAGAGCGACGCGCTTATCAATGGCACGTTGCGCGTTCCGATGGGCCGTTGGGGCCGTCCGGAAGAAATCGCCGCGGTCGTCGCTTTTCTTGCGTCCGAACAGGCTTCGTTTATCACCGGGCAGGCCATCGTTGTGGATGGAGGGCTTACCGCACGCTGATGTCGGCGAGAGGGTGCTAAGTTTCATTTCTGCGTTTGATTCATCGAGATGTTGCCAGCTACGATGCACTCTTCCTCTCCGCGAAGTCTTGAAGTGACTGCTCAATCTTCGAAACGCATTCCTGCAGCTTGGGCAGGTAGCGCTGTGCCGCCTGCTCCGTAGTCATCACACTGCGGAAGAAGATGATGTTGACAGCACCAGCGACACGGCCGTGGGACGCCATCACGGGGAGTGCGATAGCGCTGATCTTGCTTTCCGTCTGCCCCGCCGAGCTTGCATAGCCGCGCGCGCGTACCGCTTCACTCAGACGCCGAACCGTTTCGCGATCTCGCACGTCGTCCGCCGCCGGTCCGCCCAGCGCTTCAATGATTGCGAGGGAAGCTTCGAGTTCCTCTTGGGACATAGCGGCCAGGATTGCCAGTCCTAGTGCTGAGCGGGTCAAATGACGCTCTTTACCGACCATTGCCCGGTGGATCGACATCGGGCTGATCTTGTGCGTCGAGATGCGGATCAGGACCTTACCGCTGTCAAAGCTGGCGAAATCGCATGGCCACAGGACGTCCTTGCTCAGGTCGAAAAGTGGTGGCCAGGCAAACTGCGTGACGACGTCGTCGTCCTTCAGGGCATCTGCAAGATACGCAAACTTTGGCGTGAGCCCGATTGCCCCGTCGTCATCGCGGCGCGACACATAGCCGAGCTGAGTCAGCGTCTTGACCAGCCGATACGCCGAAGAGCGTTCGATGCCGGCCCTTTCGCTAAGTTCGCCCATCTTAACCGGACCGAGCTCGCTGAGCACCTCTATGATCTGCAGGCCTCGTACAAGCGATCGGACATCCTTGTAGGGGCTTGGCTCCAATTCACTCACTGGGGACCCTCTGTTCACTTGGGGAACAGTTTTGGAAATGATGTTGCAAGCCGTCAAGCGTTTATCGATGGTTCCCTCCAACAACCCGCACGGATCAGGCACAAGGTGCGGCGGAAAGGCTAAAGGACAATTGCATGATCGTCGGCGCCATGTGCCTTTCGCACAGTCCGTTGAAAGACCAAAATCGACCGGATTCCGCAGTCGAGGCCGAATTCGATGCCGCGGTATCGAAAGCTGCGCAACTGGTCGCCGAGCAGCAGCCCGACATTACCGTCATATTCCACCCCGATCACATCAACGGCTTTTTCTACGGTCTCCTCCCGTCTTTCTGCATTGCGATGGAGGCTACGTCGATCGGAGACTATGGCACCGCGGCCGGCAAGTTGAATGTCCCCGAAGCGCGAGCAGCCGATCTCGCGCGCTCGGCGCTTAATTTCGGCGTTGATGCCGCAATCTCTTACAACATGCAGGTGGATCACGGCGCCATGCAGCCCATCGAGTGGCTGTCGGCGCAATATCCGCTGACCCGCGTCATACCAATCTTTGTCAACTGCGCCGCATCGCCCCTGCCAAAGTTCGACCGGGCACGAGCTCTGGGAAGGGCGGTGGGCACTTGGGCGCGCGCTGCGCCGGAGCGTGTGCTGATCGTGGGCTCGGGCGGGCTATCGCACGATCCGCCGATGGCCGATCTCTCAACGGCGCCCCCTGAGATGCGTCACCGTCTTATATCGGGGGTGCCCCTCGATCATGCCGCGCGGTTCGCGCGTCAAAGCCGTGCCCGCAATGAGGGCAATAGCATGGCCGCCGGAGTATCGACGCTGTTACCCGCTAACCCCGAGTGGGACAGAATGCTGCTCGACGCGTTCGCGTCGGGCGACCTATCCGTGCTCGACGATTGGTCCGATGTCGCGATCAGCCAGACCGGTGGACGCGGCGGACATGAGACGCGCACCTGGATCGCTGCCCTTTCTGCGCTGGGTAACAGCTATTCCACGACCGAACTATATTATGCGGCGATCGACGAATGGATCACCGGAATGGGCATTCTCTGGAGTACTCCGACCCAAACGCCTGCGTAAACCGCGCCCACTGACATTATTTTGAAAGAGGCATATGTCTGAGTTTTATAATTCAATCTGGTCAGACCTGAGCAAGGCGTCCTTCTCGCAAGGCTATATCGACGCCGACGGGATCAGGACGCGTTTCATATCGTCCGGTTCACCCGACAAGCCGCTTCTCATCCTGCTTCATGGCACGGGCGGACATGCAGAAGCGTACAGCCGTAACTTCGCTGCGCATGGCGAATATTTCTGGACGGTCGCGATTGATCTGATTGGGCATGGTTGGACCGACAAGCCCGAGAGCGGATATGAGATCCCGGACTACGGCAGACACGCGCTGGCGGTGCTGAAGGCGCTCGGCCGCGACAAGGCGCATTTCTCAGGAGAATCGCTTGGCGGTTGGGTCGCGGCCTGGATCGCCTTGCATCATCCTGAAAAAGTCGATCGGCTGGTGCTAAACACTTCCGGGGGATGGACTGCGCATCCCGAAGTGATGGAGCGCATCAAGCGCCTTTCGATGGAGGCCACACGTGATCCGACGCCTGAGCGTATCCGCAGTCGGCTTGAGTTCCTGATGCACGACATATCCAAGGTGAACGACGACCTTGTCGAGACCAGGCGCGCGATCTACGCCCAGCCCGGCTTCCCCGACGTGATGGAGAAAGTGTTGTGCATGCAGGAGATGAATATCCGGCGGCGCAACATGTTCTCGGATGCAGAGACGGGGCGGATTGCATCCCCTACCCTCGTTCTATGGACGTCGCACGACCCAACGGCGTCTCCCGAGGAGGGCAAGCGGATCGCAGACTTATTGCCTGACTCTCGCTACGAGGTGATGAACGGGTGCGGTCACTGGCCGCAATTCGAGGATGCCGATCGGTTCAATGCCATTCACACCGACTTCCTTCTTGGCAAGTGAGGGGTTGGCCGGCCGCCATCATTTTCATCGCGCAACGTCGGCCGGGTCACAAGCCATGCAATCGGCAACCCGTGCCTGCTTCGGATAAGCTCCAGGTTGATAATTACTTCGACGGAAAGCCTTAGGAAATAAAGATGATATCACGAGATCACGAGGCAGCGAGAGACGTCGATGTCGCGATCGTCGGCGCTGGACCAGTTGGTCTCACGATCGCGAACTATCTCGGGAGCATGGGGGTCAAGACCCTGATTCTTGAACAGCGCGAAAAGCTGATCGACTATCCGCGCGGCGTGGGAATGGACGACGAATGCCTGCGCAGCTTCCAGTCGATCGGACTGGGCGACGCGGTCGCGGCGCACACGACGCCGGGCCAGAAAATGCGGTTCGTCACTGCGACTGGCAAGACGTTCGCGCTGATCGATCCGAAAACCCGAGAATTCGGCTGGCCACGGCGAAGCTCATTCATTCAACCGATGACTGACGAGATTCTCTACTGCGGCTTGGAGCGTTTCGATAGCGTGAACGTCGTCTTCAATGCGGAAGTCAACACATTCGTACAGGATGCGGAGCAGGTTGTACTTTCAGTCAAGACCGATGGACGCGAGCATTCGGTTAGGGCGAAGTGGCTTATCGGATGCGACGGTGGCCGCAGCATTGTCCGCAAGCAACTCGATATACCATTCGACGGCATTACGGATGCCACGCGATGGGTCGTTATCGACATTCTGGACGATCCCATCGGCCTTCCGGATTCCTACCTGCACTGTGTACCTTCGCGACCGTTCGTTTCCATCGCGTTGCCTCATGGTATGCGGCGGCTGGAGTTCATGGTCTTGAGCGAAGAGACGGAAGAGGAATTGTGCTCGACAGCGGGCGTGGAGCAGTTACTGGCACGCGCGTTACCTCACCCCGAGAAGGCGAATGTGCTGCGCAGCCGCGTCTACACACACAATGCCCGCCTGGCGCTGAAGTTCAGGCAGGACCGCGTTTTTATCGCTGGTGACGCCGCGCACCTAATGCCGGTGTGGCAAGGTCAGGGCTATAACAGCGGCATACGCGATGCGACGAATCTGGGGTGGAAGTTGGGAATGGTGGTACGGGGCGACGCGTCACCGGATATATTGGACAGCTACGAAGCGGAACGACGCGAGCATGCCAAGGCGATGATCGACCTGTCGGTCACTGCCGGTCGCGTCTTCGCGCCCACGAACAAGGCGGTCGCCTGGCTACGCGACCGGATTGCCATGTCTTTGAACGCGATCCCACCGATCAAGCGGTATATCGTGCAGATGCGCTTCAAACCAATGCCCCGGTTCACCAGCGGCGTCGTCTTGACCAGCACCAGCGGCCAGCCGGACCGCAAGGCCACAGGACGCCTGTTCCCCCAGCCCTACGTTGTCACAAGGGAAGGCAAGAAGTGTCGGCTTGATGACGTGATTGGTCTACGCTTTGCCGTGCTTTCGTGGGGTAGCGATCCGCAAGTGCATATGTCGGAAGAGGTTCGTCAGTTCTGGCGAGACCTGGGCGCTGAAATGATTGCGATCGTCCCACCCACGCAGGTCACGAATTTTCGCGGCACCGTGCTGAAAGGAACCCAACTCATCGGCGATGTGGATGAAACTCTGCACGAGTGGTTCGCAGCGCAGGATATGGATGGATCGATCGTCATCATGCGCCCTGATCGCTTCGTGGCTGGCATCGTCTCGCCGCAAGAACTCGATGCGGCAACTCATCAGTTCCGCACGATCATCAAAGGGCAATCGGTGGCGCAGCCGGTATAGCGGCAGCAAGCCTTCTGGCTCTGACGCGCTTCAGCATCGCTTGGCCCCCGATCAAATTCAGGAGGATGCAATGAGTAACGACGTTCTAGTAAATCGATATGCGGAAGAGCTTTTCCGTGCGCTGCGCGAGGTCCGGGCGATCAAACCGCTCCATGAGCAAGCCGAGCTGACGATCGACGATGCCTATCGCATTTCTCTTGGCATTCTCGCCAGGCGTGAGGCCGAGGGAGAGCGTGTCGTGGGAAAGAAGATCGGCGTCACCTCAAAAGCGGTGCAAGACATGCTGGGCGTGGACCGTCCGGATTTCGGCTTCCTGACCGACACGATGCGCGTCGATTGCGGTGCAACGTTCACGATCGCCGGCCACCTCGTCGCACCGCGCGCGGAAGCCGAGATCGCGTTTATCCTGAAGGATGATCTGACGGGTCCAGGGGTGACAGACAATGACGTTCTGGCGGCAACGGAAGCCGTGTGTGCGTGTTTCGAGATCGTGGACAGCCGGATCGAGAATTGGAATATCCGGATCGTCGATACGATCGCGGACAATGCGTCCTGCGGGATTTTTGTTCTGGGTAACGAACGGGTCGATCCCCGCGATCTGGATCTGCCTGCCCTCAAGTGCGAGGTCTACAAGAACGGGGAATTGATATCGGAAGGCTATGGTTCGGCGGTGCAAGGGTCACCGCTAACTGCCGTTGCCTGGCTGGCGAATACGCTCGGCGCCTACGGCGTCGCCCTGAAGGCCGGAGACGTGATCCTGTCGGGATCGCTCGTCCCGCTCGCTCCGGCGGTGGCCGGTGACGCATTCATGACCAGGATCGGAGGTCTTGGCTCTGCAGAGATCCAGTTCGCGTGAGGAAGGGCGCGGCAACGCCGCGCCCTTCTGCGTACCGCAGCTATGCGGCGTCCCGTTCCTTCACCATGTCCAGCGCCACGTCGACGATCATGTCTTCCTGTCCTCCGACCATCTTCCGGCGGCCGAGCTCGACTAGTATCGTACGGGTATCGAGACCGTATGTTTCGGCCGCTTTTTCCGCGTGGAGCAGAAAGCTGGAATAAACGCCGGCATAGCCCAATGCCAAGGTTTCGCGATCAACTCGCACCGGACGAACCTGCAGCGGACGGACCAGATCCTCCGCTGCATCCATCAGCGCATTGACGTCGCAGCCATGGTTCCAACCTTTGCGATCGACAGCGGCGACGAAGACTTCGAGCGGGGCATTGCCCGCGCCCGCGCCCATGCCAGTAAGGCTGGCGTCAATACGCACCGCGCCGCATTGTGCCGCGACGATGGAGTTGGCCGTACCGAGCGACAGATTGTGGTGGGCGTGCATGCCGCGCTGAGTTTCGGGCTTGAGCACCCGATCATAGGCTTCGAACCGCGCCTTCACCCCGTCCATGTCGAGCGCGCCACCGCTGTCGGTGACGTAGACGCACTGCGCGCCATAGCTTTCCATGAGTAGCGCCTGCTGCGCGAGCACGTCCGGCTCGATCATGTGGCTCATCATCAGAAAACCGGCCACATCCATGCCCAGATCGCGGGCGATACCGATATGCTGCTTCGATACGTCCGCTTCGGTGCAATGCGTCGCGACGCGTACCGATCGTACACCGATGTCGTAGGCGCGGCGCAGTTCCTCCACGGTGCCCACGCCGGGCAGAATCAAAGTGGTCAGAACCGACTTCGTCAGCACCGAAGCGACGGCTTCGAGCCATTCCCAGTCGGTGTGTGCGCCGAAGCCGTAATTGAAGCTGGCGCCATTGAGGCCATCGCCATGGGCGACCTCGATCGCATCGACGCCTGCCTCGTCCAGGGCCTTGGCGATCGCCATGACATGATCGATGCCGTACATATGGCGGATGGCGTGCATGCCGTCACGCAAGGTGACGTCCTGAACATAGAGCTTGTCGCCCGCCTCGACGTTGAAGCGCGTGTTCATGCGGCCACCTTCTTTCCTGCAATAATGCGCTGTGCCAACAGTTCGCCGGTCGCTTTGGCAGCGGCGGTCATGATGTCGAGATTGCCCGAGTAGCTCGGGAGGTAATCCCCTGCCCCTTCGACTTCGAGCAGGATCATCGTCTTGATGCCAGTGAACTCGCCGCGACCGGGAATCTTCAGCTTATTGTTGTCGCCAAAGCGTTCGAACTGCACTTCCTGCTTCAATCGATAACCGGGCACATAGGCCTGCACCTTCTTCACCATCGCTTCGATCGAGGCGCGAATGACATCTTCGTCGGCACCTTCGGACAGAGTGAAGACCGTATCGCGCATGATCATCGGTGGTTCGGCGGGATTAAGAATGATGATCGCCTTGCCCTGCGCTGCGCCGCCGACTTTTTCGATCGCTCCCGCGGTCGTTCGGGTGAATTCGTCGATATTGGCGCGAGTGCCTGGGCCAGCGGAGCGCGAGGACACGGACGCAACGATCTCCGCATAATGGACGGTCGCGACCTGGCTCACCGCAGCGACCATAGGGATGGTCGCCTGACCGCCGCACGTCACCATGTTGACGTTGGGCTGGTCCAGATTGGCGTCGCCGTTGACCGTCGGGATCGTATAGGGGCCGATCGCTGCGGGGGTGAGATCAACCACCTGGATGCCATCGGCGCGCAACACCCTATCATGTTCCTTATGTGCATAGGCACTGGTGGCATCGAAGGCGATTCCAATTTCGGGATAGCAGGGTAGCGCCCTCAGCCCTTCTATTCCCTCATGTGTGGTGGCGATACCATGTGAACGCGCCATGGCGAGGCCTTCGGACTTGGCGTCAATTCCGACGACCGCCGCCAACTCCATGTTCTTTGGGTATTTGATCATCTTCATCATAAGATCGGTGCCAATGTTACCCGATCCGATGATGACTGCTTTCACCCTCGGCATCTGCATCTCCTTCTGTGTCGTATGGATCAGCCGCACTCTCTAGGCGGCCTGCTCACGCCCACATCGGACGTTGCGCAACGAAGATCAACTTGGATACATCAAACGACTTCCGTACAGTGGAAATTAGATGCTTAAACGCGCTAAAGGGTATCCCATGCCGAATCCGCAATTGACCGAAAAGACTCTCGACATCCTCCAAGCTGTCGGCGCGTTGGGATGCCCGTCGCTACCCGAAATCCAGTCATGTTGCGGGCTGCCGATGACGACGTCCCACAGGATCTTGCAAACACTGGTCGAGCGTGGATTCATCATGCGGACGGCCAAAGGGCACTATCGGTTGGGGAATGCGGTTCTCGCGCTTTCTCAAGGCATTTCGCACCACGGCCTGCTCTCGGCGGCTGCGCGCCAGCCCGTCAAGGAGCTGTCCCGCAAGGTGCGCACCCATGTTCATGTGGGAGCACTGAATGACGACATGGTCACCTATCTGGTCAAGCAGACCTATGGCAAAAAGCGTCTGCATTCCGCCGAAGGGGCGGAACTGGAAGCCTATTGTTCGGCACTGGGGAAAGTGCTGCTCGCCGCATTGCCGATGGATGCGCTCGACACCTACCTCGCAGGCAGCGCGTTCGTGGCATTGACCACCAACACGATCATCAACGCCGATCAGCTAAGAGCCGAAATTCAGAACACGCGCACGCGCGGATGGTCTTTGGATCGCGAAGAGTTTGCAATTGGGCTGAATTGCATTGCCGTCCCCGTTCGGGATCATAACGGCGAGATAGTGGCCGCGCTGTCGCTAAGCATCCTTTCGGCGCGCGGCGTGGCTTCGGACCTGAGCGTGTTCCTGTCGTCGCTCTTCGATACGGCAAGCGAAATTTCGCGCACAGCGTTTCCGGCGTCGCTCCGCGATATACGGCCAGCAGCTCACGTTTCTTCAGCTGCCTGATCAAACCGACCAATGTCCGCCTGTTCCCATACCGCTACATTCCACGTACATCGTTCGCGGTGAGAACAATTCTCCCTTTCCCGTTGTTGATGTAGCGCTCCCGGCTTATCGCAAAGCGCCGCCGCCCTTGGGTGGAGACACAATGAAAAGGTTTAGGACATGTGCGACAATCACGGCCATGGCGTGCCGCAGGGCGTCAGTCAGCTTCTCTCGGGCGCGCCCACAAACTGGGGACGCTGGGGCGCGGACGACGAAGTCGGCTCACTGAACTTTCTTACAAATCAGGAGGTTCTTCGCGGCGTCAGCGCCGTGCGTCAGGGAAAGGTTTTCACCTGCGGCGAGGTAATCGGCCATCCGGACGGTGATCCTCTGTGGCCGGGGCGGGCACCAGCCAAGCACGAGACCGTGATCGACAAGGCAAGCTACGACCGCGGCGACATGGCCACGCTACCCGGCGGCGCCGAATTTACGGACGACCGTATCGAGATGTTCCTGCAGGGATCGACCCAGTTCGATGCGCTCGGCCATGTCTGGTACGATGACAAGATGTGGAACGGCTATCCGTCCAGTGCGTCGAATGGCGGTCTCAAGAAAGCCTCGATCCTGCCGATCGCGCAACGCGGCGTTGTCGGGCGTGGCATCCTTCTCGATATGGCGGCGTATAAGGGGAAGGATTTTCTCGACAAGGGCGACCTGCTTCAACTCGATGACCTACTTGGATGTGCCGAACGGCAAGGCGTCACAATCGAAAAGCACGATATTCTCTGCCTCCGGCTCGGGTTTCTCCAGCTTCTGCGCGTCCAAGGACCAGAGACATTCTACAAAGACTTTCTGGAGCCGGGACTGACCTATTCGCCGGAACTTGTGGACTGGTTCCATAAGATGGAGATTCCATGCCTTTCGACCGACACCATCTCAAACGAAACCGAGATCGATCCAGCGATCGGCGTTCAAATACCGCTTCACTGCGCGTTGATGCGCAACCTGGGGATCACGTTCAACGAGGTCTGTAACTTCGAGGAGCTTAACAAGGACTGTCACGCCGACGGGCAGTGGACTTTCCTCTACACCGCCGCCCCGCTGAAGGTCACAGAGGCCACGGGCGCACCCGTCAATGTTCTGGCGATCAAGTAGAGCATATGCCGACGCATGCCAGAAAACAGTCGATCGACATGACTTTGAACGGGAGAAGATATGTCGATTGAGTCCTATGATATGGTTGTCGCCGGGTCGGGCGCTGCAGGCCTATCGGCGGCGATCATCGCTCATTCCAAAGGTTTGCGTGTCGCTATTGTTGAAAAGACGGAGTGGGTCGGCGGCACGACGTCCTATTCCGGCGGCGTGGCATGGGTTCCGAACAGCCGTCAGAATATCGAAAAAGGGGCTGACGACAGCGTCGACCAGGCCGAACTCTACCTCGATAACACCGTAACCACCCAGCACGAACGCATCGCTCGCCGGGAATATCTGGAGCGTAGCCCCGAAGCGTTCGCATATCTGGAAAGCGTGACGCGGCCGTTGTTCTTCGTCAGGCCGAGCAACTCTCCAGACTATTTTCCTGACACCGAAGGCGCCTCGCAGCAGGGACGGGCAATGACCCCTTACAGTGTCGACGGGAGGACGCTGGGCGACCATTTTCTCGACGTCCGTCCACCCCTGCCCGAACTTTGCCTGTTCGGGCGACAGATGCTTGAACTCATGGACGTCTATCACCTGCTCAACGCCCGTCGCTCTTTCAAATCGGCGGTGCATACCTCCGTCCTCCTGATGCGCGACCTTCGGGATCGGCTTTTCTACCGTCGCTATGGCCGGGGAACACGCCTGACAGGTGGCAACGCGCTGGTGGCGAACCTTTATAAATCGGTACTCGATCGCAATATCCCGGTATTTCGCAATACGCCGATCGTCGATCTGGTGAGGAACGATCGAGGCGTCAGTGGCGTCGTCATCAGGCGGGATGGCACGATGCAAACGCTGATGGCGGAGCGCGGGGTGATCCTTGCCACCGGCGGGTTTCCCTGGGGAAAGCCGCTGCGCGAGGATTTCATGGACGAGGTGCCAGCAGGCGTGTCCGCCACAAGTCCTGACAGCACCGGTGACGGCATCGCGATCGCCTTGACGAACGGCGCCAAATTCGACCGCGACAACGTTGAAGGGGCGTTCTGGACGCCCGTGTCCATCGGCAAGCGCAAGGACGGTTCGGCCGCCCATTTCCCGCACCTTATGGCCGATCGTGCGAAGCCTGGCCTGATTGCCGTCAACAAATTCGGTCGGCGTTTTTACAACGAAGCCGAAAATTACCATGACTTTGTCCGGGCAATGCTGGGCCGTTTCCGGAATGAGGATCAGCAGCCCGTCCATCTAATCTGCGACGATGCGTTCGTGCGTAAATATGCCTTCGGCGCGGTTCCCCCGCTCGCCGCCGATCGCCGCCGCGCTGTAAAGTCGGGTTATCTTATTCGGGCCGACAGCGTTGACCAACTGGCTGCGAAGATCGGCGTCGAAAGCCAAATATTGCAGGAGACACTGCACCGCTTCAACTATGATGCCCATCGAGGCGTCGACACGGAATTCCACAAGGGGGAAAGCCAGTACAACCGCTATCTCGGCGATCCAACCCATACACCCAATCCTTGTCTCGGCCCTATCGAGAAGCGTCCTTATTATGCGATCCGTGTCTATGCCGGGGATATCGGGACGGCGAGTGGCCTCGCGGCGGACCTCCATTCACGGGTTCTCGATAACGAGGGAAACCCCATCGACGGGCTCTATGCGTGCGGCAACGACCGTAATTCCATCATGGCCGGATTCTATCCGAGCGGCGGGATCACGATCGGCCCCGCGCTGACCTTTGCGTATCTTGCAGTCATGCATGCTGCGGGGGTCGGCGACGCGCCGTCATCCCATCGCGAGACGCGCTAGCGATCCACCATCCCGCGAAACACATCCGCTTAGAAGGCCAGGCTATCATGACAAACAACGACCTCGAAAAACCGCTCGTACGACGGGAGATCATGATCGACGGGCTTGAAACCAGCTATCTCGAAGCAGGATCCGGAGATCCGCTGGTGCTGCTTCACGGTGGTGAGTTCGGCGGTGAGGCCGAGGTATGTTGGGAACTGACCATCCCGTCCCTGGCACGCCATTTCCGGGTGATCGCGCCCGACCTGCTCGGCTTCGGCCAGACGGCAAAGGTTGTAGACTTCGTGGACGGCCGTATGCGTCGGATACGGCACCTCGCCCGGTTCGTCGAGGCCATGGGCGCAACAGGCGCGCCGCTGGTTGGCAACTCCATGGGCGGCATGCTGGCACTATTCGACTCCGCCTCGCCCGAACCGCTGCTCAGGCCGCGCAAAATCGTCAGCATAGCCGGCGGCGGAGCGCTGCTGACCGATTCGCCCCATATCGAGGCGCTGTTTGCCTACGACGGCTCACATGAGGCGATGAAGAATATTGTCACAGCGTTATTTCACGACGAGAAATGGGCCGAGGACGAGGCCTATGTTGAACGGCGGCGTGTGTCCAGTCTCGCGCCGGGCGCCTGGGAAGCTGTCGCCGCGGCCCGCTTCCGCCGCCCCGAACGCGTCCAGCAAACGCGAGCGCCCAGTGGTGGGATCGACTATGCCCGGATCCAGGCCGAGAGCCTCATCATCGCCGGCGAGAACGACAAGATCAAACCGTTCGGTTGGTGGGATGAACTGACCGGGAAAATCCCAAATGCGACTGCAATTGCCATTCCCCGAGCGGGGCATTGCGCACAGCTCGAGCAGCCAGAACAGGTGAACGCGGTCCTCCTCGACTTTCTGAAGGGCTGAGATTTCGATGGCACAGGCATTCGACATGGAACCGGTCGCTCGGCTCACCGCGCTGGAAGATATTCGTGTCCTGAAGGCGCAATATTGCCGCTATGTCGACACCAAGGACTGGAAGGGTTTCGCCGGGCTGTTTACACCGGATGCGATATTGAGCTTCCCTGAGAACAATCCCGATTGGGTCCCGATCAGGCAATTCCTCAAAGGCGTCGATCCGGCGCTTGCGGGCGGCATCAGCATCCATCACGTTAACTCGCCCGAAATAACCTTTTCCAGCCCCACTGAAGCAACGGGGATCTGGGCGATGCAGGATCGCCTTTTCTTTCCACCGGGCGTCCAGGGGCTCGCCAATGCGAGCCGGATCGTCGGCGCTGGCCACTATCATGAAAGTTACTGTCGGATAGGTGATCGCTGGCTGTTCGAACGGATCCGGCTAACGCGTTTGCATCTGGCGATCGAGACCCAACCGCGAACTATCACTTAGGAAAGCGATCTTTCCGATACCCGCGAAGAAGGACCGAACCGGTTTGAGATTGCGGTTTTTTCTACGCGAGATTGATCATGCGGTGCCGATGCCTGGACCGGTCAAGCTCGGAATTTACGTCGAACAACATTGTCGGGCGAGGATTAAAAACATGCGGCTTCAAGATAAGAAGATAGTCATAACCGGCGCCGCCGGCGATATCGGCAAGGCTACCGCTTTACGGTTCGCCGATGAGGGCGCGCGGTTGGCACTGATCGACCGCGATGGCGATGGCCTGCCAAAGCCTGCGGGATCACTGTCGTCGGCGTTGTTGCTTCAGGCCGACGTGACGAGCGAAGACGATCTCAAGCGGACAGCGGACACCGTTCGCGCCGAGTTCGGCATGATCGACGCCCTGTTCATCAATGCGGGAATCGAGCAATCCTATGTACCTGTCACCGAGATGGATAAGGCAACATTCGAGCGGGTCGTTGCGGTCAATCTCACCGGTGCGTTTTTGACAGCCAAGCATTTCCTGCCGCTCGTCGCCGACGATGGCAGCGTGATCTTCACATCGTCGATCGCTGCGATGACGGCGTTCCCCGCCTATTCCGCATATTCCGCCTCCAAGGCAGGCCAGATCGGGCTAATGAAGTCTGTCGCGCTTGACGTTGCGAACCGCCGCATCCGGTGCAACACGATCCATCCCGGACCGGTGCGAAGCAGAATGCTCGAGCGATCGGCTCCAGAGGGATCCGGCGGCGTGAACATCGAGCAATGGTTCGCCGGAATGGCCAGCATGGCGCGCATGGGACGACTGGTCCAGCCGAACGATGTCGCATCTCTCGCGCTGTTCCTCGCGAGCGACGAAAGCGCGATGATCAGCAGCCAAAGTATCGTCGTCGACGGCGGAATCGTCTGATCCGGTCAGCGTTGTTGCGGCCCAGTGACCGTTCACCGCGAGAAGCCGTTGCGCACACCGTTGGTGTGACGCGAGCATCGATTTTTAAGGAAAGGATGATCATATGGATGTCTTGGTGATTGGGGCGACAGGCTATGTCGGCTCCCACGTTGCCCGATCTTTCCGCGATCGGGGGCATGTGGTTACCGGCTTCGCCCGTGCTGATGCCAATGTTGCGAAACTGCACGAGGAAGGTTTCGGAGCCGTCAGCGGAAGCTTCGATGATCTATCCCATCTTGCAACACTGGTCGCCGATTTCGATGTCGTCGTCATGGCGGCGATGGCGCCGTTCGATCTCGAACTGGAGTTGATGCGCGCGCTGGTCGACGGTTGCACAAAAGGTCGAAGCCGCCACCTCCTTTTCACGTCCGGCTCGGGCGTCCTGTCCATTGAGTCGCTCGATGGCCGCTGGTCGCAATATACGTTCGCGGAAGACGACCCGTTTCCCTTCCCTGCCCGACCAAATCGCGCTGTCCGGATTCAGACGGAGGATCTTGTGCGGCAGGCATCCGGTGATCTTTTGAGCACCTATGTGATCAGACCACCGCTCATCTATGGGAACGGCGGTAGCATCCAGATTCCGCAGATATTCGAGTCCGCCCGGTTGACCGGTTCCGCCTGCTATCTCGGTCACGGCCTTAATCTCTATTCCGCTGTCCACGTTGAGGATCTCGCCGAAATCTATTGCCTGGCAATAGAGAAAGGTACGCCCGGCGCGTTATATCATGCGGTCAGTGGGGAAGCCAACTTCCGCACGATCGCCGAAGCGGTCGCGCAAGTTACGGGCTGCGAAGCCAAAAGCCTCGATTACGCAGCTGCCTGCGAATTGTGGGGTCCGTTCTGGGTCGATATCGCACTTGCGGTAAACAGCCGGTCGATCGCCAAGCGGACCGTCGCCGAACTGGGATGGGCACCCAGGCACATCGATGTCATCGACGATATCAGGAATGGCTCATATGCAGAGCGCTATCGGTCAGGCTTGGCCGAGTACAATTGGAAGAGCCACGGCTGACCACGATTAGGAATGATGGACCGTTTGCGCGGTTCATCAATTCCCAGGGTCAGCCTCTCGCCGATCTGGACGCCAGAAGGCTGGCGTCTTGCTGCAGCCGCACGTCACGGGAAATTCGCGCCCGATATTCTCGGGGCGTCAAGCCGGTGACTTTGCGGAAAGCGACCGAAAAGGCGCTCGGGGTATAATAGCCTAATTTGTAAGAAATGGTCTTCAGCGACAGGTTGCTCTCGGCCAGAAACGACTGCGCGCGCGCGATGCGGACTTCCTGAATAAAATCGAACAAAGTTCGATGCATCACCTTTTTGTAAATCTGCCTGACATAGCTAGCACCAAGGTTTAGCTCTTGCGCTACATCAGCCAATGTTGGGCAGCCATCACCGAAATCGTAGACGAAATTCTCAATGGCCTTGATGCGCTCCCTGACGATGAGTTCGCGCGGTTGTTCGTTCGCTCCCTTCCCGTTCGCTGACGCGCGAAACAGTTCAATAAAGATGAGACGGCAGCAAGCGTCGATAACGGCAATGCTGAATTCATTCGGGGAGATGATTTCTGCTGATATCTTATGCATTGCGCGATGAATATGATCGTTGTGGAAATTGAAATTGAGCAACTCCCCATCGAAGAATGCGCGATTTTTCTCACCTATAACGTGCTCGATCCAGCGCGGATCAATCTTCAATGACAGAGATCGAATGTTTTGAGCTGCATCAGAGACGGCGTATGTTTCGGTGTTCGGAGGAATGCACATCAATCTGCCGGTCGAATTCAAAGCGCCACCGAGACGACCAGCCGTGATCCGCGATGTACCAGACGAAAGGCGCAGACGCAGCTCGATGCCTTCTTCGCGCTTTGCCGCTTGGCCGCCGGGCATGTAACAACTATCAACAAGCCGTGCGCTGATGCCGGGCAGCGCCTGGTGTGTCAGCATTGTTTCAGTCCAACCAGTGACCACGCTGCCTCTCCTTGGTTTTCCGCTTTTTCCCTTTTGATTGCGCAACCAGTTGCGAGAATCAACGACGCATAATGAATGTGTTCATTTGGTGAACGGTTATCCTAGTCGGCCTGGTCGCGCCTGTTCCACAACGAGAGCAAGTAATGCACGATTGGTCTGGAAATGGATAAAGGGCGCTTTCCATCCTGCGATTTCGGCGCGCCCCAAGATTCGTCCGCATGGCAAAAACTTTTCCGATGTGCATCATGTTTGCCACGACTGATGATCGCCCTTCTCAAACCCCGAGTGCTCCTGTCATCTATGATATTGCCTGGCTTAACCGGTGGGTCGTCCACGCTAGAGGCGGCAGGAGTTGTAAATGAAAGTGGCAATTGCCGGAGACGCCATACTGACGCGCCCCGTCTCGCAAATCTCGCACCCGCGCGCGACGGCGATCTTCGATATTCTGCGGTCGGCGGATGTGGCCTTTTTGAACTGTGAGACGACGTTACACGACTATAGAGGGAAGGGAATTTTCCCAACTTTCGAAACCGGGATGGTTGCCATGCGGTCGCCGGTCGCTGTCGCGAACGAATTGGCGTGGCTAAACGCGCGATTGGTGGCGACGGCGAATAATCACGCGCTTGACTATAGCTATGGCGGTCTTGAATCGACTCATGGCGCATTGAAAGCGGCGGGAATAACGCACGCCGGAACCGGGCCGAGTCTCGCCGAAGCGCGTGCTGCGGCCTATCTGGAATGTCCGACGGCGCGCGTTGCTCTCGTTTCCATGTCAACTTCAGCGACCCGCGAAAGTCGCGCCAGCGACCCGTTTGACGGTGTGCAGGCCAGGCCCGGCCTCAATCCACTGGGTTGGCACTATGCCGTTGGGCGGGAGAGCATCGACACTGTAATCGAAATGGCGACGAGGCACGGTTTGTGGGTTGCCAGGATAGCGGCTGACTTGTGGGAAACCTGTCTTCCCGGCCTGCATAATAGTTTTATCCGATACCATGTCACGGACGAACCTGGCATCCGGATGGTACTTGATGCGCGTGACGTAGCGGGAAACCTGCGGTCCATGCGAAATGCCCGCGCCAATTCCGACATATTGATTGCACACATTCACAACCACGAATGGGATATCTCGTCAGGATCGCTTAGGACACCGCCGCCTTTCGTGGAAGAGTTCGCCCGGCAAGCTATCGATGCAGGTGCAGACGTGGTCGTCGCGCAGGGTAGCCACGCGCCGATCAGGGGCATCGAACTCTACCAGGGTAAGCCAATCTTTTATGATCCGGGAGACTTCTTCCTTATGACAGGCGATATCACCCGATATCCCCGTGAATTTTATGAGCGCCACTCGGAAGGCGTGAGCGTGCCCTTCGACGAAGCCCTACCCATAGACGGCAACGCCGCGCTTCATGCCTACTCCAGCCCTGTCACGCCCAAAGGCGGCTATTTTGGCGATTGGGAACCCTGTGGCGCCGTTGTCGTCCTCGACTATGACGCCGGTCAATTGCGTAGCGTGGAACTGCACCCCTTTACGCGAGACTTTTGTCTGGTGGACAGGCCTGCGTTCCGATCTGCGCTTGCTGGCTTGCCATTAAAACCCGACGTCGATCGAGCAGATCAGATCCTGGCCAGGTTCGCCGAACTGAGCAGCCCTTATGGAACCGTTCTAGAAATTGAAGATGGCCTGGGGCGGATCGTACTCGGACCTTGAACACGGTGGGCACCGGTAGCGGCGTATCACAATCGCCAATGAAAACGTGACGCATCACCGCTCGTGGGCCTGCATCGCCGCAGTTTATGAATGTACAGGTAGTCGAACGTCATTAAATCGCACTTAGCATGCGACTAAAAAATATGAGCAGGAGAAGTTCGTGTCGTTAATAATCGAGCCGCTTAGCCAGTCTTTTGTTGCTAGAGTGCGGGAAATTGACCTGAGCAACCCATTATCACCGGACGAAATCAAGGCGGTGGAGTATGCCATCTGGAAATATGGAGTGCTTTATTTCCCAAACCAGCCAATCACACTGGATCAACAGGTGGCCTTTGCGAGTGGTTTCGGACCACTGGACACGGGATTGCAAACGAAGTTGATGAACAAGACTGCCACACGGCTCAACAATGACGCCGTGACCGACATTTCCAATGTAGATGCGTGTGGCGACGTCGCGGCCCGCACGCACAAGATGACTCTTCTTAACGTCGGTAACGCATTTTGGCATACCGACTCGTCGTATGAGCATCGCCCCTTTCGCTACTCTATTCTCGCTGCCGTAACGGCGGTCAGTTGGGGGGGACATACCCAGTTCGCGGATTTGCGCGACGCTTACGATAGCCTCGACGAACGGACGAAGAACCTCATCGAAGACCGAAGCGCTGTTTTCTACTCACACAATACCCGGATACAACTGGGTATAGAAGATAGTCAGGACGAGTATCGGGCCTATCCTCCAGTACGCTGGCCGTTGGTGCGGACGCATCCGGGGTCGGGTCGCAAACTGTTGTGGATCGATAGCAAGGTGACAGAGATTTCTGGCCTGTCGGTGCCCGAAGGCCGTGCCCTTGCGCATGAGCTTCTCGAACATATTGGACAGCGTGAGCGCGTTTACAGTCACGAATGGTCACCGGGCGATGTGGTGATGTGGGACAATCGCTCTGTCCTGCATCGCGGTCGCCGCTTTGACCTGTCGGAGCGTCGGGAAATGCGGCGGGTATCGACAAAAGACGACAGCAGTTCGCTCGGGGAGGCATCGCTTCCGGTGTATCGCCACCATGGCTGATCAGGCCAGCGTTGCCGCTCCGGGCAAGGACTCTATGCGGGAAACCGTATCGTCGGGTGAATGGGATATCAGGGTCGAACTCGCGGCGTGCTACCGTCTGATGGCTCACTTCGGGCTCACCGATCTTATCTACAATCATATCACGGCGCGCGTTCCGGGAGATGAGCACCACTTCCTGATAAATCCATATGGGCTGCTCTACGAAGAGGTGACGGCGTCGAGCCTTCACAAAATCGACACCTCCGGAAACATCGTGCTGCGCGGGCATGCCGATCTGAACGTCAATCCAGCCGGCTTCGTGATCCATAGCGCCGTTCACATGGGGCGCGATGACGCCGGCTGCGTAATACATACTCATAGCAGAGCCGCAACCGCGGTATCCGCGATGAAATGCGGCATACTGCCGATTTCGCAGAGCGCGATGATGTTCTTCGAGCAGGTTAGCTATCATCCTTTCGAGGGGGGGGCGGTCAATCTCGAGGAACGGCAAAGGCTCGTGTCCGACCTCGGTTCAAATGATGTGATGATCCTGCATAATCACGGTACGCTCATGGTCGGGCGATCGGTTCGCCATGCGTTTTTGATGGCCTATCAGTTCGAAAATGCATGTCGCATTCAGGTCGACACAATGTCGGCCGCCGACATTATCCTCGCGCCCCGCGAGACATCGATACAGGTCCGTGAGGCCGCCCTCGACCCACGCTATGCGAATGATCTCAGCCTGGAATGGAACGCGATGCTGCGCCTTATGGACCGGGTACATCCCAATTATGCCAATTGAGGAAAAGGATATGACGGATCTGGAAGCCGCCGTTGAACGCTGCGTAGCCCATGAAGAAATTCGCCAGCTGATTGCGCGTTATTGCCACTATGTCCGCACCCGCCAGGTCAGTGCGATCTTGCAGTTATATACGCCCGATGGCGTGTTCGACATGCCCGCGAACATGGCTGAAGGGGGAGTCCGATCTGGCCAACACGCTATCGAGGAAACATTCCGGGACAATCTTGAGTCGATGGACCCCTGGCCCTTTACACATAATCATGTGATTGAAATGGACGGGCCGGATGATGCGCGCGGCTTCGTCTACACCGAGTTCAGGATCGGCTCCGACAAACTCAGATTGGGCTTTATCGGCGTCTATGAAGACCGGTATCAACGTGTCGACAATATCTGGAAGTTCCACACGCGGAAGCTGACGGCTGTGGACGTTCCCGCCTGACCCCTGCTCCCCATTCCCGGTATAGCGATATGGGGAACGGCTTCTAATCTGTAAGCGTGGGCTGGAGGCCGCAGATCAGGCAGCTTCGGCGATCGGTTGCTGATCTGGCTGCCAGTTCCATATGTGGACGGCTCCCTCTTGCAAGGGCTGAGCGGAAAATTTGATCGGATCGCTTGCTTCCATATGTCCGGCCTTTCGGTGCGGTCGCACGTGACCGCTGGCCAAGATGGTTTCCGCGGTGTGTGTTCCCAACACGGCAGCGGCCTGTGATGGCCACTGGAACTGACGGAGTGTCACACGCCTCGGATCGATCGATCGCACCATCTGCTCTCTTCATGCAAGATCACGGATCAGCTCAGTACGATAGCATTGATATTCTGCTCATCGTTCCTGGCTAATTCTATGCTGCTACCGCACTTGGCGCGGGCGGCGCGGCGCGTTGGTATCGCTCGCCGCTCACCATGAGTTTCCACGCGACACGTGCGGCTTTGTTAGCAACGGCAACCGCAACGAGCTTAGGCGATTTTCGTGCAATTAAGCCGATAAGCCATGGTGTGAGATTCCTGCCTCGCCCATTGCGGGCGTGCTGAACGACTGCGGTGGCTCCGACCACGAGCGTGCTTCTGAGAAGCTCATCACCAGCGCGCGTAATAACGCCGTGTCTTGTCTTGCCGGCGGTCGAGTGATCTTTGGGGGTCAGGCCCATCCATGCCGCAAAATCCCGACCGGATTTGAATAGATGCGGATCGGGCGTTTTCATTATGAGCAAGGTCGCGCCAATAGGTCCAACGCCGGGAATTTTGGCCAGTCGCTGACTACATTCGTCGTTGCGGTGCCATTCCATCAGCTTCGCGTCGATCCGTTCGATCTCGCACTGGAGCTGCGCATATTCCTTTCCCTGCAGCGCAAAAAGTTCGCGCGCCAAATCGGGTATCGCTTCATCTGCCGCGATGCGCTCGAGAAGCGGTACAACGCGACATGCACCCGTCGGCGCGGTGATGCCGAACTCCGCGCCATACCCTCGTATAGCGTTGACGAGCTGTGTGCGCTTCTGGATGAGTCTTTCGCGCACCCCGACCAACATGAGCGCCGCCTGTTGTTCTGCAGTCTTTACGGGAACGAAGCGCATTGTTGGGCGGCTTACCGCTTCGCAGAGAGCTTCTGCATCCGCAGCGTCGTTCTTGCCGCGCTTGACGTAGGGCTTCGCTAATTGCGGCGCGATCAACCTTACGTCATGCCCGAGCGATCCGAGAAGGCGAGCCCAATGATGTGAACTGCCGCATGCCTCGATAGCGACGAGGGTGGGTGGCAGCTTTTCGAAAAAGCGAACCATTTCCCGGCGCGTCAACTTCTTGCGCAGCACTGGCTTCTCCGCTGCATCGACGCCATGCAGTTGAAAAACGTTCTTTGACGTATCCATGCCTATGCGGGTAATTTGCTCCACGGGCGGCTCCCTTGATTGAGTCTTGCAACGCACTCACTCTGGCACATTGCGATGCCGTTGGGAGCCGTCCACCCCAACATGGCATGAGTTCATCCCAGCGCGCGGCAGGCCAGTCGCCAGCGATCTTGGCGATGACATCGGCGATATAGGCCTGCGGTTCGAGGCCATTGAGCTTGGCGGTCTCGATGACGGAGTAGATGGCGGCGGCCCGATCACCGCCCGCCTTTGATCCTGCAAACAGCCAGTTTTTGCGGCCCAGGGCAACGCAGCGCATGGCGCGCTCCGCAATGTTGTTATCGATCTCCAGGCGGCCGTCGTCGAGGAAGCGCGTGAGCGCGACCCAGCGTTTGCGGCCATAAGCGATCGCCTTGGCCATCTCCGACTTGGGCGAAAGACGGCGCAGCGCATCGTCGAGCGCCTCGTGCAGTTCGTCGATCAATGGCTTGGTGCGGTCCTGGCGGCTTTGTCGTCGGATATCGGGTTGCAGGCCACGAACATGTGCCTCGATCTCATAGAACTGACCGATACGTTCCAGCAGATCCGTGGTGAGCGGCGTCGGCTTGGTCGCGTGGATGTCGAATATCTTGCGCCGGAAATGCGCCCAGCAGGCGACCTCGGTGACGCGGTTGGTATCGTAGAGCTTGTCATAGCCGGCATAGCCATCCGCTTGGAGATAGCCGGTGAAACTGGCCAGCTGGCGTTGGGGATGCGCGCCGGTGCGGCCGGTGGTGAACTCATACCAGACCAGTGGCGGCGAGGTCGCACCAGAGCCGCGATCGTCGACGGCGTAGGCCCAGAGCCTGCCAGTCGCTGTCTTGCCACGTCCCGGATCGAGCATGGGGACCGGCGTATCGTCGGTGTGGATCTTCGAGGCTGTCAGCCCGACCTCACGGATGCGACTGATGATCGGGTCGAGCAACACCGATGCCTGACCGACCCAGCCTGCCAGCGTCGAGCGGTCGATCTCAATGCCCTGCGCGGCCATGATCTCAGCCTGGCGGTAGAGCGGAAGATGATGATCGAACTTGGAGACGACGACATGGGCCAGCGTGCCGAAGGTCGCCTTGCCCCGGGCGATCGCCTTTACCGGGGCGGGTGCCTGCACGATCTTCTCGCACGACCGGCAGCTATACTTGGGGCGGATGGTCCGAATGACGCGCCACTGCACCG
Source organism: Sphingobium sp. FG58 (assembly GCF_057809055.1). Classification (NCBI taxonomy): domain Bacteria; kingdom Pseudomonadati; phylum Pseudomonadota; class Alphaproteobacteria; order Sphingomonadales; family Sphingobiaceae; genus Sphingobium; species Sphingobium sp. FG58. The sequence goes on from NZ_JBMDJF010000025.1 coordinate 27,505, forward strand.
GCACGGCATCGAGCATCTCATCGCTGTCCTGCCCCAGCGGCCGCAGCGCGCCGCCACAGTCGGGACAGGTGCAGTTGCCCTGCTCGGGCTCGATCCGCTGCTCCTCGCGCGGCAGATGGGCGGGCAGCGCCCGAACCGGCGACGGCCGATCGACGGCTACCGGATCGGCCCGGCGCGCGGCGGCGACGATGGCCTCGCCTTCGAGTTCTTCAAGGGCCAGTTCAAGCTGGGCGATCTGGGTATCGAGCTTCTCGGACGACTTGCCGAACTGCATCCGCTTGAGGCGCGCGATCTGCACGCGCAGCGTATCGATCAGGATATCGCGGACGGAAATATCGGCGCGGGCATCCGCCAATGCGGCTTCGAGCTCGGCGATCCGAGCGTCTTTATCAGGGGTGGAAAGGCCTGCGTCCGACACCGCGATTATATAGCAGATCGGTGGTCGCAACGCCAATGAAAGCGCCAGAAAATCGGCGTTTTACCCCGCCAATGAAGGGGTGAAAGTGCGTTCCGGTCGCCGCCAGTCGATGCCTTCCAATAGCATCGAAAGCTGGGCCGCCGTCATCACCACTGACCCGGTCTTGGTCGATGGCCACACGAACCGGCCCCGGTCCATCCGCTTCGAGAACAGGCACATGCCTTGCCCGTCATACCAGAGCAGCTTCACCAGATCGCCGCGCTTGCCCCGAAAAGCGAACAACGCACCGGAATGCGGGCTCTCCTCCAGAACCTGCTGCGTCATCACCGCCAGACCATCGAAGCCCTTGCGCATGTCGGTCGCGCCGCAGGCCAGGAATATCCGCGTCGATGGCGGGAGCGGGATCATCGCGCCAGAACGCCGATCACCCGCGACAGGGCATCGGCATCAACTGCGGCATCCACGGTCACCCTGATGCCCGAAGGCAGTTCGATCCCGATCAAGCCGGGGACGAGCGGTGCAATGGGTGCAGGCAACGCAGGCGGCTCGCCGATCCGGACTTCGGCAAAGGCTGGCTCGGGCAGCTTGCGAACCCCGGCAAGCTCACCAGACATCGCCTGCCGTCGCCATGTATAGATCGAACCGCTGCCGACGTCGTGGCGCTCACAGGCCGTCCGCACGCAGCCGTCGGGGCCGAATGCATCCCGCAATACGGCCAGCTTCTGTTCCACCGTCCAGCGCCGACGGCCCGACACCCGGCTAACGACCTCGATCCGACTACTCATACGATTACTCGTATGAGTAGTCGCCCGTTCGCTTGCTGAATCCTCGATCTCGTCCGACACCCGCCACCTCACTCAAAGAGCGGCAATCATCCGTAAGTGCCGACGGAAGGTGGCGTTGACGCGGCCTGTCAGGCTTTGCGGCGTT
>NZ_JBMDJF010000026.1:0-23524 GCF_057809055.1 Sphingobium sp. FG58
CGCAAATGCATGGCTTCGCACGCGAGGCCGGTCGACCTGCCTCGCAGCGGACTACATTATACAAGCCTGTCATCGCCCCCAGTCTGGAGGCCGCCGAGTGACGTGCAGTTCAGGAGTGATCCGCCGAACCGCGGGCGACGGATATGATGTCCAAACTGGCTTCGATCGCTCGGAGACGAATATGGACATGTAACGCCTGAAAATGCCCATGACGCTCGCCGACAGCCCTGCGGGATGGACAGAATAAACCTGGAAGCAAGAATGGCGCAAACGTCGCCAATTAAAGGAAGGATAAGGACAATGTCAGTCGAAGATCAAAATCTGCAAATCGTAAAAGACGCCTATGCCGCCAGCGCGCGCGGAGAACCGCAAGGGTTCACGGCAAGCTTTACGGATGAAACGGAAATCCACGAGGCCCCTTCCCTGCCCTATGGCGGCATTCACAAGGGCGTCCAAAGCTTCCCGAGCCTGATCGGAAAGGTGCTAGAGCATTATTCCAGTCTCAAGTTCACCAAGCATAACATCATAGCCAGCGGCGACAACGTCATCTCCTGGGGCGTGCTTGATCTGGTCGGCAAGAAAACGGGAACGCCCGTCACCATACCTTTGGTCGAAATCTGGACGATCGTCGACGGAAAGACACAAAAGCTAGAAGTCGTATATGGCGACACCGCTGCGGCGCTGCGGGCTGCCGACCTCATATAATCGAGGCATCAGGTGCCGTTCGCTTGAACCCGCCGAGGTCCAGCGGGAGAGCCTGGACCGGCTGGGCGAGGTAGCGATGTATTCAACTGGCTCGATTGATCGGACCATTGTTGTACCATCGCTATCCCCGCCTTACGTCATGAGGCTGTCGGCGCAAGCATTTCTATGATGCGCATATCGGTGTGGTTGTCCGGACCCACCGGTTTGAAGCAGACATGGTCCGCGCCGGCATCGAAATGCTCCTGGATACGCTTGCGCAGGGCGCTTTCGTCGCCCCATGCGATAATGGAATCCATCAGATGGTCAGAGCCGCCATTCGCGAAATCGGCATCGCTGAAACCCATCGCGCGCCAGGAATTAAGATAATTGTCGAGGCCAAGATAGAGTTCGAGTTCCGCTCTGGCGATGTCGCGTGCCTTCGCCGGGTCGGTTTCGAGGATCAGCTTCTGTTCGACGCATAACAGCTTTCCCGGCCCCAAAATCTCACGGGCCTGAGCCGTATGTTGCGGTGTCACATTGAACGTATGCGCGCCGTCCGCCTGATCACGGGAGAGTTCGAGCATTTTGCCCCTGAGCGCTGCCAGCACGATAGGCGTCTTTTCGGCTGGAGACGTGGCATAGTAGGGCGCACCTGCGATGCCCTCAAGATAGCCACGCATCGCGGCCACAGGCTTGGTATAGTCATGACCGCGTATGCCCTCGACAACCTTGCGATGGGATACGCCCAGCCCCATGATGAATCGGCCGACGGACCATTCGTTCAAAGCACTGCCGGCCGCTGCGGAGGCGACGGGATCGCGCGAGTAGATCGACGATATGCCAGTCGCGACGATCATATTCTGCGTATTAGCAAGCAGCAGCGCGGAGGCTATGAATGAGTCGCGCCCGAACCCATCCGGCATCCATATCGCGGAATAGCCAAGTGTTTCCGCACGGCGTACAAAGTTCACGATACGCGGTGCGGTAGCGCGCCCTAATCCTGCTGAATCGTCATTTTCAAAATGACCGATCGGACCATCGAGCGCTACCCATATACCTAATTTGCCAAGTTTCATTCCCTGCTCCCTTACCTTCGATGACTTGCCTAAATTCCATATGGCTCACCGCGATATGATCGCGATGCCGCCGCCGGGCGCCACATGAAACCCCTGTGCGCGTATTTAGCTATCGCAAACTCTCACGTTCAGGGTCATCAGATTTTGCAGACAACACCCCCCGAAGAGTGAACTTGAATGTCGCAGCAAGCAGGTGATAATCGCTGGCCGGGCGCATGCACATATGGACGGCCAGGCCGCGTGCCATGACCAACAAAGTTTCCGCGCGTTCATCGATTTCCTGCCTCGTAAGACCGCGCAATAGGGGTTCGATATGCTGATTCCGAGGCAAGCCGCCCCCTGTGGATGGTGTCGAACTCGCGTCTGCCGGCGGGGTTAAGTTCGCTCCTTTGTCTGAAGGAGAGAGCGATGTCGGCGGAAAGGGTGAGTATGCGGCGTGTCCGCGAGATGATGAGATACCGATCCGAGCAGGGGCTGGGGTACTAGGCGATATCGTTGCGTGTGGGCGTGGTGCCGTCGACGGTGCGCGAGACGCTGAAGCGGGCGGCGGCGGGGCTGAGCTGGCCCCTGGGCGACGATGTCAGCGACGCCGGTCTGGAGGCGGCCCTCTACCGCGAGGCGGGCAACAAGACCGGCCATCGCCGCTGCCCTGAGCCGGACTGGGCGCAGGTCCACCGCGAGTTGAAGCGCAAGCACGTGACGCTGTAGATCCTGTGGGACGGATATATCGCCGTTCATCCGGGCGGCTATCGCTACAGCCGGTTCTGCGACCTGTATCGCGGCTGGGCGATGAAGCTGCCGGTGACGATGCGGCAGAACCACGCACCCGGTGACAAGCTGTTTGTCGATTATGCCGGGGACAAGGTGGCGGTGGTGGTCGACCGGCTGACCGGCGAGATCCGCGACGCGCACATCTTCGTGGCGGTGCTTGGCGCCTCCAGCCTCACTTACGCGGAAGGGAGCTGGACCGAGACGCTGCCGGACTGGTTGGCCGCCCACACCCGCGCGCTGGCGATGTTCGGAGGCGCGCCAGCGCTGTTCGTGCCCGACAATGCCAAGGTCGCGGTGATCAAGGCGTGCCTGTACGATCCTCAGGTCAACCGCAGCTACGCCGAGATGGCGGCGCATTACGACAGCACCGTGCTGCCGACGCGACCACGCCGCCCGCGCGACAAGGCGAAGGTCGAAGCGGCGGTGCTGATCGTCGAGCGCTGGTTGTTCGGACGCCTGCGGCGCCGGACCTTCTTCGGCTTGGCCGAGCTCAATGCCGCCATCGCTGAGCTGCTTGCCGAGCTGAACGACCGGCGAGTGCTGCGCCGGGTCGGGCGGACGCGCCGCCAGCTGTTCGAGGAAATCGACCGCCCGGCGCTCAAGCCGCTGCCGGCCGAACGCTATGTCTATGCCGAGTGGCGGCGTCGTCGCGCCGGGCTTGACTACCACGTCGAGATCGAGCGGCATTACTACTTGGTGCCGTATCGCTTCGCGCGCGAGCCCATCGAGGCGCGGATCACGGCCGCGACCATAGAATTGTTCCATAAGGGCGAGCGGATCGCGGCACACATGCGTGGCTCGGGCAATGGTCGGCACACCACGATCCCGGAACACATGCCATCGTCGCATCGCCGGTTCGCCGACTGGACAGGCGGCTACAACTGGTACGGGAATAGCCAGATACGTTTCCACCATCGTGCGCACCGGCGCGAGTCGGTCGAGGAAATCCTGCGATCGTGCCTCCGGCGTCATCTCCAGCGAACGGCCAAACCCCTTGACGTCGCCCCCGGCCGAGAAGTTCTTGCCTTTGGCCGTCAGCAGCAGGCAGCGAATGCAAGGATCTTCGCACACCTGCCGAAGCGCGGCGATCAATAGCGGCGTCGATGACGGAGGAATTGCGTTTCCAAATTCCGGCCGGTCGAAGGTCAGGGTGAACACCCCTTCCTCCAACGTCGTCAGAAATGCCGGTGCTTCGCTGCCCATGCCGCCAATGCCTCTTTTAGAACGGGTCCCAGGTGAAAGCCTGGGAAGAGATGTGGTTTTCGGTGAAGGAGGGACGGAAGGCTGGGAGGGCTGTTTCGACCACGGTTCGGGGGGACCATCCTTCTGCGGTCTGGGTGGGCGGATCGGGCGGTTCTGGCTGAAGAGGATGAGTTCGTTCATGCGCGCGCCGAAGATCTGACCCGACACGTCGGCGGCCTCGTCATACATGAGGCCGACGGCCAGCGGGTCGATCTTCTCGGGCGTCATGCGCTTGGCGACTTCCAGGCGGCGCTGGTTCTCCGGCGTGTTGGCCGGGATCGTGCCGACCATGCGGGTGAAGGCGAAGGGTGCGATGCAGTTGGAGCGTACGTTGAAACGCTTCATGTCGATCGCGATCGACTTGGACAGGCCCGCTACGCCGAGCTTCGCCGCCGAATAGTTCGCCTGGCCCATATTGCCGATCAGCCCGCTGGTCGAACTCATGTGCACAAAGCAGCCGCTCTCCTGATCCTTGAAGTGCGGCGCGGCCGCACGCGACATGTAGAACACGCCGCCCAGGTTGACCGCCCGGACCAGCTCATAATCTTCCTTGGTCATCTTGTGGAAGATGATGTCGCGCAGAATGCCCGCATTGTTCACCACCACATCGATCCGGCCAAAGGCGTCCAGCGCATCGTGGTGGCGTGGCTGGTGGCGGGCTGCTCTGGCCGCTGGGTGCCGATTTCGTTTATGCAGACGATACGCTCTCGCTCATGTTCGCGCACCAGCGTTTCGGCCTCAGCGCCGACTGCGGCGTCAACTATCTGTTGCCGCGCGTCGTCGGTGAGCGAAAGGCGCGCGAACTGGTGCTAAGCGGCGCCTTCATTGACGTGGCGGAGGGCGAAAAGCTTGGAATCGTTTCGCGGGTAATCTCGGCAGAAACCCTGGAGGAGGAGGCGCTCAAGCTGGCGCGGCGGCTGGCGCGCGGGCCGCAACTGGCGATGCGTACGGCCAAGCGCCTGCTCAAAGCGTCGATGAACGTGCCGATGGGCGAACTGCTCGACATGGAGCGCCAGGGTGTGGCCGATTGCGTTGCCGACCCCGATTTCGAGGAAGGCGTTCGCGCGTTTCTCGACAAGCGCAAGCCGGAATATCCCTCTACCCGATAAGGTCAGACGCCGGCGTATGGCACATTCTGCATGATTCTGGCGTGACGGGTGCCTTTCTGTCCTTGGGCGTTGTGCACGGACGCCTAATGTCACTCTTGCGGTATGGCGGGCCGTCGGGCGATCGCTGTGCAGGAAAGGTGACATGACTAACCGAACCGTAATGTCGGATTGTCGACCGGGCGCATACGCAGCCTCGCTGCGGGAACCGGCCCCCGGCTGGCTTCCCCGATGATGGTGCTGGCAAATCGAAGGCCGGAAGTTGATCATGCCCAGACACAAAGCCGATGAACGTCACAACCGGCCGACTCTAGGCTAATAGGCCCAATATCGTTTGCGCATGTTCTTTTCTACATATGAGAAGGTCTGGCATATAGACATTCTCCTGATTATAGACGAGCGGGCTGCCGTCGATACGGGAGGCGTGGAGGCCGTGAGCGAGTGCCACCGCTACCGGCGCCATGCTGTCCCATTCATATTGTCCGCCGGAGTGGAGGTAGATGTCGGCCTCGCCCAGAATGACCGCCATCGCCTTGGCCCCGGCCGATCCCATCGGCACGAGTTCCGCACCTATCTGTTCGGCAATACGCACCGCCTCCTGTGCGGGCCGTGTCCGTGACACCAGCATCCGCAGCTTTTCTGGCGTGGCGGGGAGGGGGCGGAGCTGATCCGATCGCATGACGGTGCCCCCTGCCAGACCCGGCAGCGCCACAGCGCCGATGACCGGCTCGCCGTCGATCGCAAGGCCGACATGCACGGCCCAGTCGGAGCGGCTCTCCCCATATTCGCGCGTACCATCGACGGGATCGACGATCCAGACGCGCGACTGGGTCAAGCGGTCGGCATTGTCCTTCTCCTCCTCGGACAACAGCCCGTCGTTGGGCCGCGCTTCGCGCAGCGCGTGACACAGGAACTGGTTGGCGGTCTGGTCGCCCGCCTTGCCCATCGCCTTGGGCGAAAATATGCCGCTCGCCCGCACGTCCAGCAGGATGCGCCCGGCGGTTTCCGCCAGATGCGCGGCCAGTTCGCCATCGGTCATCACCGTCATGGGATGAGCCTCGCGACGATCGCGTCGGCCGCCTCGTCGGCCGTCATGTCCGCCGTGTCGATGCGGATTTCCGGGTCTTGGGGCGCTTCATAGGGACTGTCGATCCCGGTGAAATTCTTGAGCGTGCCCGACCGCGCCTGCTTGTACAGGCCCTTGACGTCGCGCGCTTCGGCATCGGCGAGCGGGGTGTCGATATGCACCTCGATAAACTCGCCCGGCTGCATCATCGATCGCACCATATCGCGTTCCGAGCGGAAGGGCGAAATGAAGGCGGTGATGACGATGAGGCCCGCATCGGTCATCAGCTTGGCGACTTCGCCCACGCGGCGGATATTTTCCACCCGGTCGGCATCGGTAAAGCCCAGATCCTTGTTCAGGCCATGGCGGACATTGTCGCCGTCGAGCAGGAAGGTGTGACGGTTCATCCGCGCCAGCTTCTTTTCGACCAGGTTGGCGATGGTCGATTTGCCTGCGCCCGACAGCCCGGTGAACCACAGCACGGCTGGCTTCTGGTTCTTAAGACCCGCATGGAAATCGCGGCTGACGTCGGTGGCCTGCCAATGGACATTCTGCGCCCGGCGGAGCGAGAAGTGCAGCATACCCGCCGCGACCGTGGCGTTGCTGATCTTGTCGATCAGGATGAAGCCGCCCAGCGTCCGGTTCTGGTCATAGGCCTCGAACACGATCTGCTTGTCGGTGGACAGGTTGGCGACGCCGATGGCGTTCAGATCCAGCGTCTTGGCCGCCAGATGTTCCATCGTGTTGACGTTGACCTGATATTTAGGCTGCTGGACGGTCGCGGTGACCGTCTGGGTGCCGACCTTGAGCCAGTAGGAGCGGCCGGGCAGCATTTCTTCATCCGCCATCCACACGATGGTCGCTTCGAACTGGTCGGCGGCCTGCGGCGGATTGTCGGAGAGCGCGATGACGTCGCCGCGCGAACAGTCGATTTCATCGGCAAAGCATAATGTCACCGATTGTCCGGCGACCGCCTCATCGAGATCACCGCCCAGCGTGACGATGCGGCTGATCGTGCTGGTCTTGCCCGAAGGCAGGACGCGCACGGCATCACCCGGTCGAACCGTGCCGGTCGCGATCAGGCCGGAAAAGCCGCGGAAATCGAGGTTGGGGCGGTTGACCCACTGCACCGGCATGCGGAACGGCTTTTCGGCGTCGGAGGCACTGTTGACCTCGACCGTCTCAAGATGCTCCATCAGCGAAGGCCCCTTGTACCAGGGGGTATTGTCGCTGGGGCGAGTGATATTATCACCCCGGAAGCCGGAAATCGGGATCGGCACGAAATGATCGATGCCGATCGAGCGGGCGAACTCGGTATAATCCTTGAGGATGCCGTCATAGACCGCCTGGTTATAATCGACCAGATCCATCTTGTTGATGGCGAGTACGATATTCTTGATGCCGATCAGATGCGCCAGATAGGAGTGGCGACGTGTCTGGACCAGTACGCCCTTGCGCGCATCGACCAGAATTACCGCAAGGTCGGCGGTCGAGGCGCCTGTGACCATGTTGCGGGTATATTGTTCGTGACCCGGCGTGTCGGCGACAATGAACTTGCGCTTTTCGGTGCCGAAGAAGCGATAGGCGACGTCGATGGTGATGCCTTGTTCGCGCTCTGCGGCAAGGCCGTCGACGAGGAGCGCGAAATCAATCTCCTGCCCCTGGGTGCCGACGCGCTTGCTGTCCGCCTCCAGCGCGGCAAGCTGATCCTCGAAGATCATCTTGCTGTCATAGAGCAGGCGACCGATCAGCGTCGACTTGCCGTCATCCACCGACCCGCAGGTGATGAAGCGCAGCATGGTCTTGTGCTGATGGACTTCCAGATATTTGTCGATGTCCTCCGCGATAAGGGCGTCGGTCTTGTAGATGGGGTCTGTGAGGGTGTCGGTCATGTCGCTACCTCGTCATCCCAGTGAAGGCTGGGATCTCATTGATTTTGTGGAGAGTCAGGCGGCCTGGCCCCCCAGCCTGCATCGGGGTTGACGCTTCGGAACGCTGCGCATTCCGTGGCGCATCAAAAATACCCTTCCTGCTTCTTCTTCTCCATGCCCGCGCCGCCCGCGTCCTTGTCGATCGCACGGCCCTGCCGTTCCGACGTCGTCGTCAACAACGTTTCCTGGATCACTTGCGGCAGCGTCTTCGCCTCGCTTTCGACCGCCCCGGTCAGCGGGTAGCAGCCGAGCGTGCGGAAGCGGATCGAGCGTTCGACGGGCACTTCGCCGGGCTTGAGCGGAAAACGGTCATCATCGACCATCAGCAGCATGCCATCGCGCTCGACGGTTGGACGCTTGTCCGCGAAATAGAGCGGCACGATGGGTACGTTGTTGAGATGGATATATTGCCAGATATCCAACTCGGTCCAGTTGCTGATCGGAAAGACGCGGATCCCTTCGCCCTTGCTTTTCTTGGCGTTATAGAGATTCCACAGTTCCGGACGCTGATTTTTTGGATCCCAACCGTGCGACGCGGTGCGGAAGGAGAATATGCGCTCCTTGGCCCGGCTTTTTTCCTCGTCGCGCCGCGCGCCACCAAAGGCCACGTCGAAGCCATAAAGGTCGAGCGCCTGCTTCAGCCCTTCGGTCTTCCACATGTCAGTGTGCAGTGCGCCATGGTCGAACGGGTTGATGCCCCGGTCCTTTGCGTCCTGATTCTGGTAGACGAGCAGTTCCATGCCGCTCTCCTGCGCCATCCGGTCGCGCAGCTTGTACATCTCACGGAACTTCCACGTCGTATCGACATGCAGCAGCGGAAAGGGCGGCGGCGAGGGATAGAAGGCCTTGCGCGCCAGGTGCAGCATCACGGCGCTGTCTTTGCCCACGCTGTACATCATCACCGGCTTGTCAGCCTCCGCGACAACCTCGCGCATGATGTGAATACTCTCCGCCTCCAGACGCTCAAGATGCGTCAGTAACGGTCTCGTCAGTAGCTCAGGCATGATCCTCTCCCTTTGGGATTTAACGCATCAATTACTTCGCGCGCTTGACCACGAGCCCCCCATATGGGAGCAAAATAATAATGTCGATTTCCGTGACCTACCAGCGCGAGCTGGCGCTGCCGCTTATCGAAGGCATTCATGAGAGCCCGCCATGGGGCGGGCTGATGCGCGAACTTGTCGCCAGAACATATGCGCGCCGCGCCTATCTCGTCATCAATCTCGCCAATGCCGGGGCAGATCAGGAGCCGTCGATCGTCCAGGTGGCGGCGCCTCGTGCCGCGGCTGATCCGCCGCTCGAATATCGGCGAATCGTTTCTCTTCAGCTTCATTCCCAGGGTGCGATGCGACCGCTGCGCATATATTCACTCGACGAGATGCTTGACTATGGTCGCCCGGACCGACTCGCCAGCCAACGCCTAGCCCTTCAGGAAATGGGGATACACTATGCTCGCTTCCTTCGGGTCGTGGCGGGCGGTGCCGCAGATGCCCGGATGCTGCTCGTGCGCGAAAGGGAGGATTTCTCCGCAGCGGCAGTGGCGACCTTGTCGGCCATCGCGCCGCATCTCACCGCAGCGTTAAAGACGTTAGCCGCGCTGATAGAGCAGAGATTACAAGTGGCGCTTGCACAAGCCGCGCTCCAGCGGCTGGGCATCGGTCAGATGGCCTTTGATGCCACCGGGCGTGTCATGGCTGCCGATGCCCATGCAAATGCTCTCATGACATTCGCCCCGGAGCCAGCGCCCGTCGCCGGGCGTCGGCTGCAACTCACACCCGCCATATCGCAAGCACTGGAAATCGCCTGCGCGGCAATCGCATCTGGCGGGGTTGCCAGCGTGCCGCTGCCATTGGACACGCATGGCGAATTGTGGCTTTTGCTTCGCAAATCCGACTTGCCTCTCGAGGAGCCCTGTGCGTTGCCAGCCGTTGTTGGCGTCCTTCGGACATATAAGCGCGAGGATGCGGCGAAAGCGCGCCATGCCATTGCGATGATATATAATCTGTCTACGAATGAAGCATCGCTTGCGCATCAGCTTTCACTGGGCAAGACAATTATCGAAGCCGGCCAAAATCTGCGCCTCACGCCGGAAACGTCTCGCAGTTACTCAAAGCGAATCTATGCAAAGACCGGGGTGTCTAGCCAGGCAGATCTCGTCCGATTGATCCTCACGGGGCTGGCGCCGTTGGCTTGACCAGTGAACCGCACCGGGATTGTCGGAGGCTCCAACTCTTGAGTAGATGGAGCCGTTATGAGCAAAACAACGAACAAGTTTTCGCCCGAGGTTCGCGCCCGTGCAGTGCGGATGATATTGGACCACCAGGCGGATTATCCGTCGCGCTGGTCAGCTGTGGTGTCGGTTGCCGATAAGATCGGCTGTACCCCGCAGACCCTTCACGAGTGGGTGAAGCGGGCCGAGGTCGATAGCGGCAAGCGTGCTGGCGTTCCCACCGACACTGCGGACAAGATCAAGGCGTTGGAACGTGAGGTTCGTGAGCTGCGTCAGGCCAACGAGATTCTGCGCAAGGCATCAGCATATTTTGCGCAGGCGGAGCTCGACCGCCCGTTCAAGCGATGATCGCGTTCATCGACGATCAGCGCGCCGTTCATGGGGTCGAGCCGATCTGCAATGTCTTGCCGATCGCCCCTTCCACATATCATAAGCACGTCGCGCAGCGACAGGATCCATCGCGCCTGTCGGCGCGGGCAAAGCGTGACCTCGCCTTCAAGCCAGAGATCGCCAGGGTGTTTGCCGAGAACTTCGCTGTTTACGGCGTCCGCAAAGTGTGGCGGCAGATGACACGAGAGGGCTTGCCCGACGATGCGGTGATGGGGACCATGTGCGTCGTCTATTGGCGTTGGCACTGATCCTGGACGGCGGAAGCCGTAGCGAGGCAGCGAAGGTTGCCGGGGTGACGCTGCAAATCGTGCGTGACTGGGTTCTGCGGTTCAATGAGTGCGGCCCTGATGGCCTGGCAACGCGCAAGGCCCTCGGGCGGGCGTCGATCTTGAACGACGAGCAGCGCGCCAAGCTTGCCGAAATCGTTGAGACCGGGCCTATCCCGGCGGCGCATGGTGTCGTGCGCTGGCGACTGTGCGACCTGGCGCAGTGGATCCGGGACGAGTTCGAATTATCGGTCACGCGTCACACGCTTGGGAGAGAGCTTCGCGCTCTGGGGTATCGCAAGCTCACCGCGCGACCCCGTCACCGTGGCCAGAAGCCCGATGACATGGGACTGTCAGGATTTCCGTGTGTGACCGGGCGGTTGATCATCAGGCCGCCATGGCCTTGATGAAACGTTCGCCGAAGATGACGGCGAATTGTGCCTTTGCCATCGTCCATTCACGAGGCGGCATCTTCCACTCTTTCTCCGACCTGTTCAAGATCAGATAGAGCAGCTTGGTTGCGGCATCGTCACTGGGGAAATGCCCCCTTGCTCTGACAGCTCTGCGCAGCTTCGAGTTCAAAGCCTCGATGGCGTTTGTCGTATATATGATCCTGCGGACGTCGTCAGGAAACGCGAAGAACGGAATGACCTCAGCCCAGGCGCGACGCCAGCTCTGGCCAATAGCCGGGTAACGCTGGCCCCAAGGACCGGCCTCGAATTCGGTGAGTGCCACCTGTGCAGCATCAGCGCTGGGCGCGCGGTAAATCTCCTTGAGCGCCGTTGCCAGGCCTTTACGGTCCTTCCAGGATACCAAGTCCATGGAATTGCGGAGTAAATGGACGATGCATGTTTGAACGACGGCCTCGGGAAACACGGCTGTGATCGCATCTGGAAAGCCTTTGAGGCCATCGACGACGGCGAGTAGGATATCCTCTGTGCCACGGTTGCGCAGTTCGTTCATGACCCGCAGCCAGAACTTGGCACCCTCGTTTTGCTCAAGCCACAGCCCGAGCACTTCCTTGGCGCCATCGGCGCGGACGCCAAGGGCGATATGGATCGCTTTATTGCGGACCATGCCTTCGTCTCGGATTTTTACCCGGATCGCATCGAGCGGGCGTTGCTGCCAGACGGCGACTTCATCGAGCACCGCGTCCGTCACCGTGCTGATGAGATCGGGCGACACATCGATGCCGTACAGATCCTGCAGATGCCCGGTAATCTCCCGGGTGCTCATGCCCCGCGCATACATCGACACAATCTTCTCATCGAAGCCCGGAAAGCGGCGCTGATACTTGGCTATCAGCTGCGGGTCGAAGCTGGACTGGCGGTCGCGCGGGACATCAATCTCCAGCTTGCCGGTCTCGGTCATTACGGTCTTCCGGCCATAGCCGTTGCGCGTGTTGCCGGCGCCTTCGCCTGTCGCAAGATGGTGATCCATCTCCGCGTTTAACGCGCGCTCCGTGAGCGCCTTCTTCAGCGAATCCAGCAAGCCGCCTTGTTCAAATGCGGCACTGGCAGCGCCTCCGGCCAAAAGCTGGTCGAGAAGCGCACTGGGAATAACGGGTTCTTTGCGTCGTGACATAGTGGGACGCCTTGTTGCCCATTATGCCCGGTCACACACGGAAATCCTGACAGTCCCCGATGACATTGCTGTTTTTAAAAAGAGTTCGCTGCCCGTTTGGCGCAAATCGAACGACGCCTCCCAAAAGGCACGCCCCTATGGCCTGTTTATCGGGCATTCGATGCAGACCGGATGGCCGTGCGAGGCCCCGGTTTTCCCAAGTGTCTCCCACAACGCAACCGCCTCGCGCTTGAACTCCGCCGTAAAATAACGCTTCCCAACCTTCGCCATCATTCACCTCCTGGCTCCGCAGAGCCTATCATCGGTGTCCACGCAACTGGGGGAAGATCAATGCGTCCATTTATCCGCGCGGCTTGCTCCTGGAAATATTCAGGCTGCGCTGCGTTCAATGCCGCGCAAGTGGCCGTGTCTCGCACACCCCCCAATCAGCCGAACAGGGCGATCGTGCGCTCGACCAGCCAGTAGGAGGCGAGCGTTCCGACGATCGACGCACTGGCATGGCGTGCGATTACCGGGGCATCGGCCCGCAGTCGCATATGCGCCCAGGCTTTACGCAGAATGATGTAAAGCAAGATCGCGCCTGGGACGAAGATCAGTTGCCCGATCTCAACGCCGAGGTTGAAGAATAGCAGCCCGGTGACAAGTTCGGTCTGCGGTAGGCCGATCTGGCCCAGCACGGCGGCAAAGCCGAAGCCATGGAGCACGCCGAAGCTGCTCGACACGGCAGCAGGATAACGCCAGCTCAGCGTGTCGCGCGGTCCCTTGTAGATCTCCACCGCCAGAAAAACTATGCTCAGGGCGATAGCCGCTTCCACCGGCGGCACCGCCACCTGGACCCATCCCAACGCCGACAGGGCGAGCGTGACCGAATGGGCCAGGGTGAAGCCGGTGATCGTCAGCAGGATGCGCCGCAGGCCGCCGGCCAGCCAAAGCAGGCAGACCAGGAACAGCAGATGGTCAAAGCCCGTCAGAATATGTTCGATACCCAAGCGCAGATATTGTCCGGCAACGCCCGCCCTGCTCTCCGGCTGCGGCAGCGTAACCCTGGTTTCGCCCGGCTTGAGCACCAGGGAGCGGGATTCACCCGACGCCCAGATGATCCGCACGAGGCCCGGCACTGAGGGTGCCGAGCCGGGATAAATCAGCCGCAATTCGCCGGCCAGCCCCTGGAGGCATCGGTAAAGATTGGTTGCGCCATCGTCGCCCGGACCTGCGATGCGCTTGCAGTGCCTGTTGATCCGTACGCTCGGTGCCAAGTGCTCGGGAAAGGACGGCGGCAGCCTGATATCCACGGAATAGAGCGCGCTGCCTGTCTGTCGCACGTTGATCAGCATCGGGAAAGCGTCGTGGGCGCTGGCCGGTGCCATCCCGGCCAGCAGGCAAGCCAGCGCGAGGAGCAGGCGCACCGCGTTCATTTGCCCATCCGCCTTTGCACGTCGCTATCGACGTAGACATGGAACTGGGCGATCAGGGCGCGCGCGAAGGTTTCGCGGCGGGCGGCCTTGGCGTCTTTTGCAGCATCTTCCGCGACCATGGCCCGCGCCTGCGCCAAGGACAGCGGACGCCCGGCATCCTTGCGGACGATCCGCACGAGATGAAAGCCGTATTTCGACCGCAGTGGCCCCTGCCAGCGTCCATCCAGCGTTGCCATCCCGAACAAGCGTTCGGCAAAGTCCTGCCCGAAATGGCTCTCGATGATATCGAGGGTCCGCTGGATATAATCCGCAAGGTAGAGGAAACGGTCGCCCGGTTGGTTGCGGGTCCGGTCGCCGCCCGCATTCAAAGCAGCCAGGGCATTGGCCGCCAGCTTCTGCGCACCGTCCCATCCATGCGCATCGGCGCTGAAGAAGATATGGGAAAAACTGATCGACGGCGCATCGACATAGCGTTCGCGGTGGGCGTCGTAATACCGCTTCAGCATGTCCTCGTCCGGAGGAACGGACTGCGCCTGGTCGCCCTCGGCCAGATATTCCAGCGACTGAACCAGCCGCCGCCGCATGACATAGTCATTCCTGTCCAGGCCGAGCCGCAGTCCTTCGCGATACATGGCCTCTTCGCGCACCATGTCGTTGACCATGGCGATGACCTCCGGCGGCGACATCTGGTCGAGCAGTTTCTCGGCACCCGGCCCATTGAACGAGCGCGCGCGCATTTGCATGAACTGCAGGAGGCTATCGCGATCGACCGCGATTACCCGCGAGGCAGCGACATCGCCGCCCGGACTGACCAGCGCATGCAGGCCGAACAGCGAAAGGCCAGCGAGCAGGAACCAGACAAGCGGTTCCCTCCGCCAGCGCGCGATCATATCAGTCATGTCAGTGTGCGCCTATTCCAGCCTGCAAGGCCCGCGTGCCGCGCGCAGATGCGTTCAAGGATTATACCAGATGGGCGAGCTGAAGGCGCGGTCCTGCACGATCATTGGAATATTGGCGGGCATCTTCACCTTAAAGAACTTCGCATCATAGGCGGTCCAGCGCGGTTTTGGAATTTCTAGCACCCGCACATAATAGAAGGCGCGCTGGTCGGGATCGAAATCGGGATCGGTCCATATCGTCGCCAGTTCGGGCGCGCCGATGCTGTTGGTGTAAGAGGCATCGGCCAGATTTACCGTGCTGCCGACGGCCGACAGCTTTCCGGTTTTCGGATCGACCTTGCGGCCGCCCGACACGGCGACATCATAGATTTTCTCGTGCGTCCCGCCCTTCGCGTCGACCCAGCCCTTGATCACCTGGGCCCGGTCGAGATTGGCATCGTCAGGGTCCTTGGCGGCGACGATCATGAAGCTCGGCGCCTTGGCTCCGGCATGGCGCATCAGGTCGCCGCCCATCGGCACACCCTTTTTATAGCCGATATTGACATAGTCGGGCCGCATCACATCGGCCGTCCCGAAATTCCACCCGCCAAAGACGCGCAACTGAATGCGCGAACCGGTGGTCGCATAGACTTCCCGGCGCCGGATCGCGTCGAAAATCGACGCGCGTGTATTCTCCTTCGCCCACACCGCCGCAAGCCCCGAGGCACCGATCTGCCAGTTCCACTGCGTCTGCTTGACCTGAGCTAGAGGCAGAGCGTAACGGCCGGCGGAGGGTTCGGAATGGGGCATTTTGCCGAAGAAATTATCCTCGGCCATCGTCGAAAGACCATTATGGGAATCGGTGCTGCCGATCATGCCGAACTTGAACGGATTGGCACCCAGCTTCTGTTCCAGTTGCAACCCGTCCTTCAGCGCCTTGCGGGCATATTCCGTTTGCAGCATCGCCGGTGTCTTGCGCACAGCCCCTTGCACGTTGGTCGTATCCCAAAGCTCGAAACCGGCGAATTCGTCGGTCGGCGACAAGGTCGGATGCGTTTCGCTGGTGCCCTTGGTCTGGGTGACCTCATAGACCGGCTCCCAACGCATCCGTTCGCGCGCGTAGGAGGCCGTGAACGGCTGGCCCGAAAAGGTCTGCGGCAAGAACATGCGCCCGTTGCTGAGATTGCCATTATGGGGAATGGCGAGAACCTGACCGCCGGTTTTCAGCTCATAGCCCTTGAGATAGGCCCATAATTTTTCCGGATCAGTACTGTCCAGCGCCGAAAAGGGCACAACCTGCAAAACCTTATCCGCACCGTCGCGGAAAATGACGTTGCGGTGCAGATTGTCGCCCGATGGCGTTGAACTCCATTCATAGCCGATCAGGGCCGTGAAATGACCCGGATCGTTGAACCGGTCGGCAGTCCTGACGACATCCTGCCATATCGACTTCACCAGTTCGGGAGGCTCGGGCGAGCTTGCTCCGCCCGCCCGGAGAATATCGAAAAATTCGTACATCGCCTTATTTACATCGCCGGCTTTCAGCAAATCACTCCAGCGTTTGCCCTGTTCCCAAACGCCTTCCGTACTACCGCCCTTGGCCAGCCGCGGGAAAACGCCGATATATTCCGCATGATCGGCGACTACCAGGAAATCGAGCGGACGACGCAGCTTTGCGCTAAGGCCGCTCGTGGCAGTCACTTCCTCGCCCCTGGCCAGCCTATAGGCTTCGTCCGGGCTGACCGTAAGGTTGCCGAAGCCGAAAGCATCGGCGGAATAATTGGTGTGAAGGTGGGTGTCGCCCCAATAGAGATTGGTGCTTTCGTTGGCAAAGCGCACTGGTGGCGAATAGGCTAGGGCGGCGGGGCCGGCCGGGGGAGCCGCTGCCGCTTCTGTAGATTCGGCCAGCAAAGCCTTTCCACCGGCAAGCAGCAGCCCGCCCGACACGACCGCCAAAGTCGCCCATTTGCCACGCCTTAGAATCATGTCGAGCGTCGCCATCAGTTTTTATCCTCTCCGGTCATACCATGGCTGTCACGAATTGGGCCTGCCTGTTCTGAAAAGCAGTGATCAAACGACCCGCTCCAGAGGCTTCTGCCTGCTTATAGCGGAGATCATCATGACGGAGCACAGGCAGGCGACACCGAGGATGCCCGCAGTCGCCAGGAAGGGCAACCTGTACCCCCCGGTATAATCGAACAGGAAGCCGATCAGCGGCGCGAAACTGAAAATGAAGGGCAGAGTGATTGCATAGCTGATCCCAATCGCCCGGCTGATGCTCGCAGGTCCCACCAGCTTGCTGAGAGCAGCGCCATGCAGCGTCATTACCGGGACGACGCAGATTCCAATCAGCGCCGCAAGCGCGAACAATGGAAAGCCTGCGACATGCGGCAGTCCCCACCACAGCAGCGCCTGGCTTAAAGTTGTGAGCGCGAGTGCAGCAGGAGGCCCGATGCGGTCCGCTATCCATCCAAAGAGCAAGGTGCCAATAATTCCTGCACAGGCATAGACGGAAAGCAGACCCGATGCCACCTGCAGGGTCAGATCCTGCCCCATGCCGAAGGGTACGATATGGACCATGAACGCCGTGCCCGACCCCGAAATCACGCCGATCACGATCGACAGCAACCAGAAGGGCGGGCTGGTAAGGATTTCACTCGTCGACAGGGGGCGATCCTTGACAGCCTCCGGGGCGGCTGTGTCACCTGGATCCATATTGGACCCGAGAGGGACCTCGCCAATCCGTTCTGGGCTTTCCACGATCAGCAACAAGGCGGGAATCAATAGCAGGAAGATTGCTGCGATCCCGCCGAGAACCGCAGACCGCCCATATACCGGCAGAAGTTCGCCGACGATGAAAGGCGTCAAAAACAGTGCGATCGGCAGGTTCACGATGCTCAGAATCTTGCCCTGGCCTGAGGCGAACCATCGACTGACCAGTGTCAGCGGACCCAGTACCGCCAACAGGCTTACACCCATGCCAATCAGGGCGAACATCACCAGGGCGAGGCCAAAAGACGGAACAAGGGCAAAGCCCAGATAGCCAAGCGCGCTGAGCGCTGCGCCGCCGATCATCGCGCTGCGCACCGGGACCTTTTGCAGCAGCCCTCCCAAAGAGGGAGACAGGCCGCCGATTGCCAGCATGATCAGGCTCATGCCCGTTGCCGCTACAGCCCGCGTCACACCGAAATGCGCCTCGGTGCTGGCGAGCAATGGCCCGAACGATCCGAAGGCGAAGCCAGCAGCGAGGGTTTGCGCGAGAAAGCATGGCAGGACCACCCTCCATCCCGAGAATGAACGAACGGCTCGTGCGCGCATCGGAGTCCTCTCTATGTCGGCAGCTACGCAAAGTTTAAAAGGCTTACGTTGCAGCTCTCGGGATAGCTTTACCAAAAGATCAATGCTCGCCCGACGGCGAAGCGATAGAGGGGCCGCCGCCCTGAGACCGCCAACCCGGCAACTCGTGCCTCACATAGCATGGCGGCCACGACGTCTACATGAAGACCAGGCGGTTCAGAGCGACGAGAAGGTCAGTATCGGGATTGCTCTTCCCATCGCCAAAGCGGTCCTGCGCCACTGCGGCGACCAATTCGCGACGGATGGGAAGACGTGCTTTCTCGGCTGTAGGCAGGGCCTTCGCCATCTCGTCCATTTTGAGATCGGTGCAATAGACTGGCGATCCGGGCTGTTGACGCCAGGAGTCTGCGATCGTCCCCGCGTCGTACGGGTCGAAACCGGTTTCATCGACCAGCCGCATCGTCACGTCCCGATCGACCGTCCGGTCGGCGGCGACGGGAATGGCGATGCGATCGGGACTGCCGGGTGCCTTGCCATAGACTGCGAAGGAGCGGGCACCAATCGCGTTCCATGCCTTGGCGATCGGCCGGCCCAGTTGTTCGACCACCCAAAGGCTTTCGACCTGCCCCGCTTCGACCGCGTCAATCGCGCTATCCCGTGACGGGTAATAGTTGGAGGTGTCGATCACGACTACGTCTTCAGGCACCCCGGCGAGAACAGGCCTGACCGTCGACAGGCGCTGGAACGGGATCGAGAGGATGATGACGTCCACGTCCTTCACCGCCTCTTGCGCCGTCGTTGCGCGGGCACCGGAGGCAAGCATCTGCCTGTCGATCGTTTCTGGACCACGCGAGTTCGCGACCTTGATCCCATGACCGGCTTTGGTGAGTTCGCGGACGAGCGTCTTGCCGATATTGCCTGTGCCCAGAATTGCTAGCTTCATGATCTAGTTTCCTATCGCTTGAATATTTGACTTTGCTGTCGCGCGGTCAGCGCATCAGGCGTGGATCGTTGTCACATTGTACAGGCGCGCCAAGATGGTCCGATCGACGCATTAGCATTCATCCTCATCCCCTGTGGATACCGAAAGCCGTAGGTATCCACAGGATTTTGGCGATGCTTATTCTGGTATTAGAACGAATACTCCATGCGCAGGCCATATGTGCGCGGCAGGCCGGCATTATAGGATGTGCCAAAATTCACGAGCGTTTGCCGGCGTGTCACATATTTCTTGTCGAACAGATTGTTCACATAGAAGCCTATACGCAGGTCCGTGCCCGGAGGGCTCACATAACCCGATGCATTCGCGAGGAACAGAGAGTCGCTTCGATCGTACCTCAGATTACCGCCGGCACCTGGTTGGAAGTTGATCGAGGAGCGGTATGTCGCGAGACTTGAGAGCGATGCAGACCAGGATCCGACAGCGAATTCATAATTGGCGCTAAACGATCCTGACCATGTCGGAGCCTGCGGGGGCGCCGTGCCGGTGAGATTTGTCACGGTGGGATCACAAGCGACCATTGTCGGAATCACATTGGGGTTATAGCATGCTAGCCCTATGACGCCATCGAACGGCTTGTACCGCGGATGCTGCCAAGAGCCGGTGATCCCGAAGTTCAGGCCATCCATCGGAAGAATCTGCGCCTCAACCTCGACACCATAGTTTTCCAGCTGTGCATTCGAGGTGGCGCTACCGCCCGTAGTGATGTCACGGATCGTCTGTGCCTGCAGGCCCTTGTTCTTGAAATAGAAGGCAGCTGCGTTCAAGTTAAACCGGTTGTCCAGCATCGATTGCTTGATGCCGATCTCATGGCTGGAGATCTTTTCAGGCTGCACAACTGCAGGCGGCGAAATCTGCGAATCTGGGAAGCCGCCCGCCTTGAAGCCGCGAGTGAAGCTGTAGTAGATGTTGGTCGGCCCATTGTCCCAGGCCAACACGAAACGCGGCGTAAACGCACGCTGGCTCGTACGCAGTTTCACACCCCAGGGGAAACCGAACGCTGCTCCCTCCATGCCCCGCTCGTCATAGGTATAGCGCCCACCAACTGTCACCTTGAGTTCGTCGGTAACTTTATAATAGCCCTCCAGGAAGGCAGCGTAAGAATTTGTGCTCCCAACGTTCAGGAAGCCATTCGATGTACTGTCGTCACGGACGTCGCCGCTCAGAAAAGCTGCCCTGAAATGACGCTTGTCGTACAGATAGCTCACGCCAAACAGATATTCAAACCGACCGCCCAGCTTCGAGGCCACCTGTAGGTCCTGCGAGAATGTTTTGCCGCCGACATCCGCTCCGACATATTCGAACAGGAACAGTGGCGTGTTATCAGAATCGCCGGAGTTGTGGCGTGTCTTTTGACGGCGGTATGTCGTCATGCTCGACAACTGGAAGCTGCCGAGGTCGAATTCCATCTTGAGGTTGGCGCCGTAAAATATTGTGTGGGCAGGCGGCGCAAAGGATTGGTTTTCCTGCTCGTAGAAACCGAGTGAGGGGCTGATGAGGCCGGGCGGCGCGAGAACGCAGCCCAGGCAAGTATCGTCGTTGCGCCCCAAAGTGCCCGTCCGCGTCACGGTATTGGTGAGGTCATAATATTGACCTCCCAGCACGATGTCGGCAGATCCTGGAGACCAGCGTAGCTTCGCCCTTACGTTATAGTTTTTTTCCCAGCCGCTTTTGCCGCCCGTGGTCAGGTTGCGGATGAAACCACCATTATGTTTGTAGCCGCCGGTAGCGCGCAAGGCGAGATCCTCGCCCAGCGGCGCGTTGATCATGGCGTTCAACTGCTGATGATCGATGTTGCCGACCTCGCCGCGCACCCGCCCCTCGAACTTGTCCGTGGGATCGGCGCTGTTGATGATGATCACGCCGCCGGATGCATTGCGACCGTACAGCGTGCCCTGCGGACCGCGAAGTACCTGGATACTGCTGATGTCGAAATTATCGAGAAGTTCGTTCGCGGTGATGGTGTTCGTCAGATACGCGCCATCTTCATAAATCGCGACCGGACTTTCCAGGCCCGCCGCCGTGAAAGCCACGCCCAGTCCACGAATATTGGGCGAAAAGAAGCCGGCACTGACGGTGAAATTCGCGCCCGGCGTCACTGCCGCGATATCGGAGACCTTGTTCAGGCCAAGCTTCTGGACGGTGTCGGCCGTTACCGCAGTCACCGCAATCGGCGTGTCCTGCAATCTTTCTGATTTGCGCTGTGCGGTGACGATGATATCGGCCGCGCCGCTGCTGGGCGCATTTTCGGTCGCTGATCCGGCAACCGGCGTGCCTACCTGAGCCTGCGCGTAGCTCGTCGAAGCGAGCAGCCCTCCAAGCGCCATTGCAATCGGTCCAACTTTCTTCATGACATTCCTCCCTTTATTTCTTGTCTTAATTAATCTTAAAATTGGCATGGTGGCCTGCTGCGACCAGCAATGAGACATCGCCTCAGTCAAAACCGCGCTTACTCAGCGCGCGCGTACCAGCGCTCTGGTCAACTTCATCGTCTTGATAAGCCAATTATCACCCTTTTTCTCGTAGGTTTCGTGATAATGGCCCATACCGTTCATATACCTCATCGGTTGACCCTCCGAGAAGTACACTTCGTCCTCGAAAGGCCATATGGCCTTCGCGGTCAATTCGGTCAGGATTTCGATAGTAGGATTGAAGAGCTTGTGCACAAGAAGGTTCTGTTCTGCCATTCCCCTCGCGACTTCTGCGATGTTCTTCGCCCCTATGACGGGCCAAGCAATTCCATTTTCGACAGACTTGAGAAGTTCAAGGCTGAATTCACTGCCTGTACGAACCCACTCGCCAGTCTTGGGGTGGCGGGCAGTCATAGCGTCGGTTTCATCGAACACGGCATCATCGGTGAACAGTGAGCCAAAGCCATCCCAGTCCTTGGTGTCGACGCAATAGGCGTATCTGGCCTTGCATTGCCTGACACCTTCAATGGCCAGCAGGCGCTCCAGCGTGTCCATTCAGCTCTCTCCTCGTAGACCGTCGAACTCTGCCATCCGTTTTGACGGGCGAGATTTTTGGGCGAATGAGCCGCTATTCAGTGAGGCGAACTAACGCATCACCATAAACGCGGAGATGACCTCCGCCTGGCGTAACAGCCACGCTCACTCCCCGTCCATTGGCTCACTTCACCGGCGGCTCTATTGCGATTCATCTTCCACGTGACTGCTCAATCTGTCAATAGAACGTACGTCCTTTTTTTCTGAGGCAGCAAAATTTGTCGCTTGATAACGCGATGGGCACCCGCAAAACTGTCACTTCGATGCTTCCGTTGCGGTGATGGCGGCATGACCGGGGCACGGGGCGCTTTGGCGGGCGGCTTTTCGGTCGCCGGATGGGTGATTTCATGACCTTTCCCGGGTTTCAGGGCAGACTCATGCTGTGGCGGCGCGTCGTTCGTGGAAGATCAGGCGATCGAAGTTATAGGCCAGATTAGTCAGGGTGAGTTTCGCCTCGGCGCGTTTGATGCCGATTGTGCGGATGAACAGCCCGAACCGGTTTTTCTGATGCGCGAACACATGCTCGATCCTGGCACGGATCGCAGATTTTGTAGCATTGGCGCGAGCGGTCGCCCTGGGCATCGGCTTGCCTTTGGGTTTTCGCCGGTGAATGCGACTGGTCAGCATACGATCGGCCAGCCATACCTCGTTCGTCCTGGAGCGGTATGCTGTGTCGGCCCAGACCTCGCTGCTGCTATTTTCTGCGATCACATGGCGCAACATGCGTCCATCGGCGTGGGCCGCCGAGGTGACCTCACCTGCGCGAATGAACCCGTAACGGCGGTCTATGCTGATATGGCTTTTATACCCAAACACCGGCAAGGCGATCATCGGCAGCGGCTTGCCATTCTTGTAGCGCACTTTCCCGCCGATCTTGAGCGTCCAGCGCGCATCTGTGTTCTTCTGTGCCGCCTTTGCCGGGTCATCAGGCCAGATATCCTGCGCCGACTTTCCATCCTTGATGGCTTGCCGCTCATCATCGGTGTTGCGTTGCTTGGGCGCGGGCACCAGGCTGGCATCGATGATCTGCCCCGACATGGGGATGTAGCCCTTTTTGTGCAGTTGCCAGTCAAAAGCCTTCATCACCCGCTTAAGTGTCGCGGTCTCCGTCATCCGGTTGCGGAAATGACGGATGGTGTTCTCGTCAGGGGTGCGATCGCCGAGCGCAAAACCCAGAAACCGCATCCCGCTCAGCCGATCCCGGATCATATACTCCATCCGCGCATCGGAAAGATTATGCTGAGCTTGCAAAATCAGTATCTTGAACATGGCGACAGGGTCAAACGGCGGACGGCCGCCCTTGCTTCCATCGCCATAACCCAGCCCCTCGACCAACCAGGCCCGGACATACTCAAAGTCCACGGTCCGTTCCAGAACCTCAAGCGGATCGCCATGCCGGCTGAGCATCTCAAGATGGTCGTTCAGGCTGAAAAGAGACTTGGGGTCCATGGCAGATCGCCTCCAATGGCTACCCGCTCAATGAATCATCAATGCGCCGAATCCGCCAGAGTTTTTGCGGGTGTCCAGCTAGCATTACAGTTGCATAATTGATCGAACTCTGAATCAATAGGTCTCCATGGTAA
>NZ_JBMDJF010000027.1:0-22708 GCF_057809055.1 Sphingobium sp. FG58
CAATTGGACGCCGCAAATGGGCACGTGCGTCGTGATCAATGCAGGTTGGTATAAGATCTACAGCTGCAATCACCATCTGAGCAATGTCCTGTCCGAAATCGACGGCAATTTAGCAAAGCGCGAGAGCATGTTCATCTGCGTCGTCCAGTTCAAGGAGCCGCAAGTGACGATGTTTCAGGCTGGCCGTTATCGCGATCTGTGCGAAAAACGCGATGGTGAATGGAAGATCTTGCGACGTACCTGCATTTGGGACTGGTGCGATGTCCGAACGATCGCACCCGATTGGGATATCGTTAATGTTCCTGCTCTTTCAAACTGGGGCGCTTTCCATCCGCATGATCCGATCTATCAGGATTGGTCTGCCGATGCCCCTACACAACGCAGCCGATGAAGCTGGTGAGCGCCGCTTGAATGCGCCAGTAAATATGATTTACGCGTCCAGGTCATTGACGAAGTTTCTTATATAGGGTGCCAGGTCATTACCGGCGAACGTGCAGTAATAACTGCCATAACCCTCTCGTTCAACAACCTTGGCGTGGGGAAGGGCCTGTTTCGCCCGCTCATGCCAAAAGAAGACGATGTCACGCTTGCCGCACACCAAGAGGATCGGGCAAGAGACTTTTTCGAGCAATTTTGGCATGTCATGCTTGAATACCGCCCGATATCCCCAATGCCATTCTGTGCCTGCGGTCAGCGTATCGATCAACTCGCTGTGATAGATTTCAGGTGGCACGGGAAAAAAGGGGGCATCTGGCTCTACCGGGGCAGAACTGTCGCAATCCTTTACCACGCGGGTCCATGCAGTGATTGCCTGCGATCCCCTTATGTCTGGTGGATTGTCGTAGATGTAGGCGCTGTTGCGGGCACTTCCTCCATGGTCGGATAGGTCACGCCAGCCAGTATGATGGAAGCTACTCTGTCGGGATGGTTCGCGGCCAGCTGTGCCGACACATTCGTGCCGCCATGATGCCCGAAGCAATGGAATTTTTTAATACCCAAAGCGTTGATGGCCTCTATCAGCACGTCGGCGATGTAGGGATAGGAAGGCTCCGCCGTTGGCATGAAGCTTTGCCCTTAATGGGGCAGGTCAAAAGCATATAACGGGCAGAAGCCGTCCAGTGCAGCCATCAGATTTTCAAACGAGGATGATGAACTGGCGGTCATGTGAAAAAACAGGATCGGCAGTCCTGATCCACCTTCGCAGAATCGATAGTGAATTTGCCCGTCGGTTGTGTCGACATAGGCTTTCCTGATCGGCATGGCGCTTCCTCTGGAAAATGTGCGAAGGGGAAAGGCTTACCTTTCCCCATTCTTCCCCCATTAAGTCACTTTACCCAGCAGGCTGTCTACCGCGACCTTGGCGTCTCCATAGAACATCCGCGTATTATCCTTGTAGAAAAGCGGATTTTCTATGCCGGAATAGCCGGTCCCCTGGCCACGTTTCGACACGAAGACCTGCTTGGCCTTCCAGACCTCCAGCACAGGCATGCCAGCGATTGGCGAGTTCGGGTCGTCCTGCGCCGCCGGGTTGACGATATCGTTCGACCCGATGACGATCACGACGTCCGTCGACGGGAAGTCGTCGTTGATCTCGTCCATTTCCAGCACGATGTCATAGGGCACTTTGGCTTCGGCCAGCAGGACGTTCATGTGGCCGGGCAGGCGCCCCGCAACGGGATGGATGGCGAAACGCACCATCTTGCCCGCCGCCCGCAGCTTGCGCGTGAGTTCGCTCACGCTCTGCTGCGCCTGCGCCACAGCCATGCCATATCCCGGCACGATGACGACGCTGTCCGCTTCGTTGAGGGCCGACGCAACGCCATCGGCATCGATCGCGATCTGTTCTCCCTCGATTTCGGCCGCTGGTCCCGTCGTGTTGCCGAAGCCGCCGAGGATCACCGACACGAACGAGCGGTTCATCGCCTTGCACATGATGTAGCTCAGGATCGCACCGGAAGAACCGACCAGCGCGCCGGTCACGATGAGCAGGTCGTTGCCAAGGGTGAAGCCGATCGCGGCTGCCGCCCAGCCCGAATAGCTGTTCAGCATCGAAACGACCACGGGCATGTCGGCACCGCCGATGCCCATGACCAGATGGAAGCCGATGAACAGCGCGAACGCCGCCATGGCACCCAGTAGGATGAGTTCGCGGCCTTCCGCACCGATGTTGCCTACATACATCACCAGCAGGACCAGCGATGCCAGCAGGGCAGTGGCATTGAGGACATGGCCGCCCGGCAGCTTCTTCGCCTTGCCGTCCAGCTTGCCCGCGAGCTTGCCGAACGCGACGATCGATCCGGTGAAAGTCACCGCACCGATGAAGATGCCCAGAAACGCCTCGACTTTCAGGATATTGATTTCGACCGGGCTTTTGTGCGCCAGAACGGCGGCAAAGCCGGTCAGTGCTTCCCGCGCCAGGGGGGCGAGCGCGCTGACCGTTTCCAGTTCAAAATGCGCGTTGAAACCGATGAACACGGCCGCTAGCCCGACGAAGGAATGGAGCGCGGCGACAAGCTGCGGCATTTCCGTCATCTGGACCCGGACGGCCACGATCCAGCCGATGACGGCGGCAACCGCGAAGGTGCCGATCACGATCGGCAGATTGGCTGCGCCCGGACCAAAGAGCGTCGCCACCACAGCCAGCGCCATGCCGGCAATGCCGTACCACACGGCGCGCTTGGCGCTTTCCTGATTGGACAGGCCGCCAAGCGACAGAATGAAAAGGACCGCAGCGGCAATATAGGCTGCGGACACCACACCGGTATCAAACATGGAAAAGGCCCCCTTACGACCGCTGGAACATGGCCAGCATCCGGCGCGTGACCAGGAAGCCGCCAACGATGTTGATCGAAGCGATCAGTATGGAAACGGACGCCAGCGCAAGCACCAGAGTGTTGGATGATCCGACCTGGAGCATCGCCCCCACCACGATAATGCCCGAAATGGCGTTCGTTACCGCCATCAACGGGGTGTGCAGTGCGTGGCTGACATTCCAGATCACTTGGAAGCCGATGAAGCAGGCCAACACGAACACGATGAAATGGGCCATGAAGCTGGCAGGGGCAACCGCGCCGACCGCCATGAGCAATAGTGCGGCCACGACCAGCAGCGTGACCTGCGAACGGGTCTGGGCCTTGAATGCCGCAACTTCTTTCGTACGCTTCTGTTCGGGAGTCAGCTCTTCTGCTTTGGGCTTGGGCTTCTGCGCCGCGATCGCCTTGATCTTGGGCGGCGGTGGCGGGAAGCTGACCTCTCCCTGGTGGGCGATGGTCGCGCCCCGGATCACGTCGTCGTCCATATTGTGGACGATCACGCCATCCTTGGCCGGGGTCAGATCGAAGATCATGTGGCGGATATTGCTGGCATAGAGCGAGCTGGACTGCGCGGCCATGCGGCTGGGGAAATCGGTATAACCGATGATGGTGACGCCGTTGGGCGACACGATCTTCTGATCGGGAACCGTCAATTCGCAATTGCCGCCGCGTTCCGCCGCCAGATCGACGATGACCGAGCCGGGGCGCATCGTCTCGACCATGTCCTTCGTCCAGAGGACCGGGGCATCGCGGCCCGGAATGAGCGCGGTGGAAATGACGATGTCGACGTTCGGCGCCAGTTCGCGGAACTTCTTGAGCTGCGCGTCGCGAAATTCAGGGCTGGACGGGGCGGCATAGCCGCCGGTCGCCGCGCCATCCTGCTGCTCCTCCGAAAAGTCCAGATAGACGAATTGCGCGCCCATCGATTCGATCTGTTCGGCGACTTCGGGCCGAACGTCGAAGGCCAGCGTGATCGCGCCAAGCGATGTAGCCGCGCCAATCGCAGCCAGGCCGGCGACGCCAGCCCCGATCACCAGCACCCTGGCCGGCGGCACCTTGCCCGCCGCGGTCACCTGTCCGGTGAAGAAGCGCCCGAAATTCGCCCCCGCCTCGATCACCGCGCGATAGCCCGCGATGTTCGCCATCGAGGACAGCGCGTCCATCTTTTGCGCACGCGAGATACGGGGCACCATGTCCATGGCCAGGACATTGGCGCCAGTCGCGCTGATCGCCGCCAACTCTTCGCTGCGCTGACCGGGATAGAAGAAGGAAATCAAGGTTTTGCCGGGTTGGAGGCGGGCTGCCTCCTCCGCTTCGGGCGGGCGCACCTTTACGATCACGTCGGATGCCGCCCATAATTGGTCGGCGGTTGCAACGACCTCTACGCCAGCGGCGCGATAGGCATCATCGTCGAACCCGGCCGCTTTGCCCGCGCCGCTCTCGATAAGGCATTCATGGCCGAGCTTCTGCAATTGCAGGGCGCTGTCGGGTGTCAGCGCAACCCGCGCCTCGCCCTGTGCCACTTCTCCTGGAGCACCGATTTTCAAACCGTCTTCCTCCCCTTTTCACACGCAACCGTTATGGCGTACCCATTATATTGGTCGGCCTGGTGCGGTTGATCCATTATGAAATTTTTCCGCCTTCAGGCTGAAACGTTTTTTCCGCCGGGATCAATATTTGATCGTTTGGCATGCCGTTCGTTCAATCGACGTCCATATGCATGGCCGCGCGTTATCCTTGTGCGCGTTCAATGCCGTTATTGCGGTGCCATTGCCTTCGCATTGGCAAAATGCTTATGAATGCTGTTAACGATAGCGATGTAAACGGTGTGCAGCATTTCCGCATTCTGTTCGCCGGTCTCTGCCGGGACGCAATCGAAATTCGACGAAATCGTCATCATGCAGCCGCCATCGTCCAGTGCGTCGAAACTCCAGCTGGCGATATAGTTACGAATGCCCGGCACAAAACCGTCCGACGCGTCATAATAGAGGCGGTGCGCGACCTTATCTTCGACCAGCAGCACTTCGCGATTTTGTTCCGGCGCGCCGCTCTGAACGGCACCTTCGCCCCGCGCCATCACGCGCGTACGAGGGACAACGCCCGGCTCGCCTTCGAGCCAGCTGTCCACCAGCTTCAGTCCGTCCGAATTGCTGCCATCATCGAACCAGGCAAGGCTGCCCCAGTCGGTCACTAGCGCCCAGATATCCTCGATATCCGCGTCAATCCTTCCCTGGTGAAACCCGGTAACTCTATGCACCTTTGTCACAAGCATCTCTCCAATTTGCGGGCTGACGATCATGGCCTGTTTGCCATTGCGTCTGGAGCCATAACATCTGTGTTACAATCAGGGGCCGTGCGTTAGCGTGCAGCCACGAGGCCATTTTGTGCGCTACCGGCGAGTTGTGCGGCGCACGCTCTGGTCGGCGTGGCGCACTCTCAGACTGAGCCAAAAACAGGCTCTCCGCGCCGCGAAAATGCCGTCATGACCTAGTTCCCAACACACCTCCCTATTAAACCAAGGCAATAGTATAAATATCCTATTTGAGTCAACAGGCCGTGGCAGCGTGGATGAATATATCCGCGGTGCCATTCACGGCATCGCGCTTGACACCATGACCGGTGCCGATAGTATATGCACCCTAATCGGAAACGAGAAAGATGCAGCGCCGTCAGTCAACCGTCCTGCTGCTATTGCCCCAAGGTTGTTCGCCATTGCGTCCGGCACGAGGCTGCGGCGCGGTAGCAGTCGCCAAAATGGTTGCCGGGCGGTGAGGATCGGCCTGTCCCTTCCCAATAACTGGGGCATCGCCGATGTGAGCGAACTGGTCAGCGTCGGCATCCTTGCCGACCAGTGCGGATTCCACTCGGTCTGGACGTCCGAACATCTCGTCAATGTCAGCTATGTGCGGGATCGTATCGGCGACGCGCCCTATTATAGTCCCTTGTCCATCCTGTCGGCCCTAGCCGTTATGACGAAGCGGGTCCAGCTTGGCACATCGGTGCTGGTCCTGCCGTTTCACAGCCCCTTCTTCATCGCCAAATATTTCGCCACCCTGGATCATCTATCGAAGGGCCGCGCCATTTTGGGCGCGGGCATCGGCAATGTGCCCGAAGAATTCGAGGCGGTGGGTATTCCATGGAAAGAGCGTGGCGCGCGGACCGACGAGGCTATCGACATCATCCAGGCGCTTTGGTCCGAAGGACCAACCGATCACCAAGGAACGGCGTGGTCATTTTCCGACATTCATAGCTCGCCCAAGCCCTACGGGGCTACGATTCCCATCTGGGTAGGCGGGATCAGTCCCGCCGCCTTGCGACGGACAGCTCGTATCGGACGAGGGTGGCAGGCGGTCGCGGTAGCGCCCGACGAATTCCAGTCGATGTATCAGCAAATCGCCGCTTACGCGATTGCGATAGGGCGCGATCCGAGCGAGATAGCGGCGAGCATGCGCCTCAACGTCGCATTCGACGGAGAAGGCGGCACCGAAGGCGAACGCAAGGCGGCGATCGAGGTGGATCGCGCCGACGACGTGCGGACCGCTGTTGACGCGTACCGATCCGCAGGCGCGACTGACATGATCTTTGCGCTCAATTGTCGGCGCCCGGAGGCCGTAAAGGCCGCAATCGGGAAAATTGCCCACGCGATCGGGCCTTGGCTTTATGATGGAGCAACCCCATGACGATTTCGATAGATGCAGTGATCGATGCGCCTCTGCCTGACACATGGGCCATGATCTCGGACTTTGCCAATCTCAAACGCTGGCATCCGCTGGTTCAGCGCTGTGAGACGCAAGGCGAAGGAGAGGGCGCAATTCGCACCGTGTACTTCGCCGATTCCTGGGCCGCAGAACGGCTCGACCGGTTGGATCACGACCGGCATGTCCTGCATTACGCGATCATCGACAGTGACAAGCCGTCCTCCATCGGCCTGAAGGGCGCGATTGCCCTTTTAGCGGATGGCGAAGGCCGGACGGCGTTGAACTGGACATCCGGCGTCGATCCGGCACGAGAAGATGCGGCGGCGCTCGATGCCTATCTGGAACAATATTATCCCTCTCGGATCGACCATCTTCGCGACGCCTTGACGTCGTCGCAAATCTGAAAATCGCCCACCTAGCGCTATCTGCGCTAACCCAATCTGCATCGAGGACATGATGATGAGTATAGAGGATCGCCTCAATCTACAGGAACTAAACTATAAATATGCCTATTATGTCGACAATTTCGAGCCGGATAATTGGGCGGCGATCTTTGCCCCGGACGGGATACTGGACGAAAGCGCATTTTTCGACGATGCGATTTTCACCGGGCGCGAAGCGATACGCGCCTATGGTGCCAAGATCTGCGACACGGTCGACCATATTGTTCATCTGATAAACAATCAAATTATCTCGGACCTGACAGCGACGACCGCGCGCGGCACATCCGTCAGTCTGGTCGAAACGATGCGCAAGAACGGCGAGCGTATCCGATTTCATGTCAGATATGACGATGACTATGTCAAAATCGGCGACGATTGGCTGATCAAGCGCAAAATCCTCGGCAAGTCATTCCCATTCGAGAATGTTGTCGCCGGATAGTCCGCCGGGCATCCGATACCAAGTTGTAATGATCGTGATCCATAAGACTCCTCCCACTTGAGGGGGAAGTTGGGTGGGGGTGTGTTACCGCCGGCGTGGACGCTCGCCTTCACCTCGCTCCCCTCCCCCGACCCCTCCCCGCTGGGGAGGCGAGATGAGTCACAATCATCGCACGTTGGTATGTACCCAAATTGCCTGGATCGAAGCGAATATCGCTGTTGCCCGGCCTGCGCCGGGGAACAGCGACAAAGGGTCCGCCTGGTATCAGTCGAACTTATAGGAGAAGCTTACGCCGTAGGTTGCGGGCATGCCGGTAAAGCGCGTGACCGTGTCGGCGAATTTCACGACGTTGGTCCAGTAATATTTATCGGTGATATTGTTGCCAAAGGCCCACAGCCGCCACCGGCCTTCGCTATCTTCAACGCCCAATTGCGCATTGACCAGCGTGTAAGCGTCGATATCGTAGAGTGACGATGCGGCGAGTTGCGCGGACGCTTTGCTGCGATAGGCGAGGCCCGCACCCCCGAAGAGGGTCAAGCTGGGCGTGATCGGTGTGGAATAGCTGGCATCGACGTTTACGCTCCATTTTGGCGAGAAATTGAGCGGCAACCCTTGCATGTTTACCAGCGGCCCTTCGATGCTGTAGCCGATGTAATCCTTGATCTTCGTGTCGATATAAACCGCTGAACCGGACAGGGTCAGCCCTTTGACCGGACGCAGGGCAGCCGACAATTCCGCTCCGTCGATCCTTGATTTGGGGATATTGACCTGCGTTGCCACCAGCCCGAACGGAAAGCCGGTGTTACTGCGTCCACGCTGCTGCTTGTCCGCATAGTCGTAACGGAAAATTGCGCCCTCTAAGGACAGTCCGTCGATCGCGTTGGATTTGAACCCCAGTTCATAGGCCAGCAAGTCTTCCTGCACGACCGGGGTGAACGAAGCATTGTTGCCGGCGCTCAGGGACGGGTAATTGCCCGCCTTGAACCCGCGGCTGACGCGCGCGTAGATCAGCGAGCGGTCGAACGGCTTGAGGTTTACGTTGATGTTCCAGGGGGTGTTCGATTGTTCAAGACGATCGAGCTTGAACCCCGGGATGAAATCGGCATTGGACGTTATACATCCACTCGGCATGATGCGCTGAGAGGCCGACAGGGGCGGCAGCCCGTTACTGGAGCGCAGAAAGTTGGTAAAACCGTTATAGGCGGCTGCTGCGTTGCCATTGCCGCTGTCAGCACTGCATCCCTTGAACTTCCGTTCTTCGTTGTTGATGCGCAATCCGCCGGAAATCGTGAGAAAGTCGGTCAGTTCAGCTTCGATATTGGCGAACACACCATAGCCGCGAATGCGCTGATTATTGAGATTTCGCGTTGAATTCAAATCGACGCCAAAGAAATTCGACACGACAGAGAAGTCGTCGAAATAGCCGAGCTGGATATCGTTGACATTGTCGCGCTGGTAATTCGCGCCTATGACGAAGTTGATGATCGAGAAACTGGCTGAAAGGCGCAGTTCTTGGGTGAAGCTGGTTGCATCGGACGCGAGATCGTAGCGCCCGTTGATGATATCCCTGCCCAGCGCGGGCGAATATCCGATGCCGTCGGCTTCATGCACGGATCGATTGCGGAACTTGGAATAGGCCGTCAGCGATGTCAGCGTCACATCATCCGAGACATCATATTCCAGGCGGAGGGAGCCTTGATAGAACCAGGCATTCTGGTCGAAATCGGTGTCCCTGTCCCAATCCGCCGACCGGGCGTTGCCGGTTGCGGCCGGCGCGGACTGAACGAAGGAAAAGGGCGGCACTGCGGGGTTGGTGGGAACGATCTTGACGAGTTGCGGCGCCTGCGTGTCGGACTTGTCCTGCCAGCCGTTTACATTGAGCAGCGCGCGAAAATCACTGCCCGGTTTCCATTCGAGCATGGCGCGCCCTGCGAACTTGCGCACTTTGCCCAAGCTATCGTCTCTCGTAATGCTCTTTTGCCATCCATCGCCGCGCTCGCCGCGCGCTGCGATCCGTCCCCTGAGCGTATCGGACAAGGGGCCGCTGACGAAGCCTTCCAGCGACGCGGCATTGAACCGGCCATAGCTGCCCCTGATCCCGGCCTGGAAATTATCG
Source organism: Sphingobium sp. FG58 (assembly GCF_057809055.1). Classification (NCBI taxonomy): domain Bacteria; kingdom Pseudomonadati; phylum Pseudomonadota; class Alphaproteobacteria; order Sphingomonadales; family Sphingobiaceae; genus Sphingobium; species Sphingobium sp. FG58. The sequence goes on from NZ_JBMDJF010000027.1 coordinate 9,510, forward strand.
GTCGGCTTGGCCGCAATATAGTTGATGGCACCGCCGGTGGCATTCTGGCCATAGAGCGTGCCTTGCGGTCCTTTTACGACTTCGACTCGTTCCAGATCGAACGTCGCCCCGCGCGTGAATATGGGCAGGGTGAGGGGCACTTCATCAACATAGACGGTGACGCTGGAACCGGCGCCGACGGTGGGCTCGTTGACGCCCACGCCCCGCAGGCTGTAGATCGGCGTTGCATAGCCGCTATTGCCGATGGACAGGCCAGGGACCAGAGCAGCAAGATCGCCGACGCTCGAGATCTGCCGGGTTTCAAGCTGGGAACTGTCGAGCACGCTGATGGCGATGCCGACATCCGTCAATGTCTGCGATCTGCGGTTGGCGGTAACGACGATATCGGCGCTCTCACCAGTCGAGGCCTGTTGTGTGTTCCCGTCTGCCGGAGCGGTTGGGCCAACAACGGTGGGCTGGGCCGCGGCGCCGCAGGCCAAGAGTGCGCTACCGCAGGCTGAAACGAGCCACATGCCCCGAAGAATCTTTGACATTTATCCTATCCTCCTCCCAGATGATGCTGTTTGCATTCTTTATCATTTTTTCCTTCTAGACTTTAGGATCGAAAGACTAGAGATTGTTTGTGGGATAGCTTTGTTGCCGGGGGCGGTCAACAGCTCTTGACGTGGCTTTCCACGCAAAATTCCGTTTACATTACGCTACGGCACAGCCTTGTCGACGATTGCCAAGACCGATCTCGAACGTTGTAAAGAGGATGAAAGATGAACGATTTCGCTGGCCCCCCTGCACAGCCAAGTCGCTCGCTTGGGCTTGCGTACCAGATGCTGGGCGTACTCGTCATCGCTTACATCGTCGCCTTTCTCGATCGTCAGATCATCGCGCTGCTTGTCGCGCCCATCAAGGCATCGCTTCAGATCGATGATTTCCGCATCGGGCTGCTACAGGGGCCTGCCTTTTCGCTCGCATTTTGCGCAGCCACGCTGCCGGCCGGGATCATCGTCAGTCGCTACAATCGCCGCAACGTGCTGATTGGCGGCATATTGTTCTGGAGTTTCGGCACCATATTATGCGGCTTGGCGCAGAGTTTTCCGATGCTGTTTTCCGCCCGGATAGTGGTTGGACTGGGAGAGGCAATCCTGTCGCCGGCGGCTTATCTGATGATTACCGACGCTTTCCCGAAAGAAAGGGTCGTGCGCGCTCTTTCCATCTTCACGATGGCGGCAACGCTGGGGGTGGGGGCCGCCTTCGTTGCTGGCGGCGCGGTCATCAATCTCGTCAACAGCCTGCCGCTCATTCCGGGATATGAACGATGGCAGGTGGCATTCTGGATCATCAGCGTTCCCGGCTTCCTGGTGGCCCTGCTGTTGCTGGGGATAAAGGAGCCGCAGCGCACTGCGGCGATCGCCGACACCCCGGCTCGTCTGTCGGATGGCTTCAAGCTTCTGCGCGCGCGAGCGGGGGGCTTTGCTCCTGTGTTTCTATGTTCGGGCCTGTTGGGCATCGTCTATTATGCAGGGTTCGTCTGGTACGCGACCCATCTTATCCGTGTGTTCGGTTTTTCACCCAGCAAGGCGGGGTTTGTTCTTGGCGTCCTGTATCTATGTTGCAGCAGCCTGGGCACCTTGTTCGGGGTGGCGCTGGCCGAAAGGCTGCAACGTCGCGGAATGGCCGATGCCCCGCTCGTCGCCGTGGCCTTTTTCTCCTTCGTCGCGTTTGCCACCAGCGGCTATAGCGCGGTTGACAGCCTCCCCCTTTCCCTGGCCATGCTCGTGCTCCAGTCGCTCGCCCTCGGCTCTTTTTTCGGCAATCTCGTGGCGGCGTTGCAACTGATCACCCCGCCATTGCTGCGCGGCATCAATTCTGCGATCTTCATACTCTGGAACAATATCGTCTCTCTGTCCGCAGGCACGTCGATCATCGGTGCCTTGTCGGCCACTGTCTTTGCCGACAGCATCATGGGGCTGGGCTACAGCATTTCCCTGACATGCCTGATCTGTTCGGCCGCATCCATTGCGGCAGCTCTTATGGGGCGGCGCAGATATCGAGATGCGGTGTCCCAGACCGCCTGAAACGGTCAGCCGGACACGCGTGGATCAAGACCGTATTGGCTCGGCGCGCCAAGATGATCCCGCAAGGTCCTTCCCTGATAGTCCAGGTGGAACAGTCCGCGTTCCTGCAGGATCGGGACCACGCCATCCACGAACGCATCGATGCCATCCTCGTAGACGTCCGGGGATAGCCAGAAGCCATCGGCCGCCTCTGCTTCGAACCAGGCCTGCATATGGTCGGCGGCGTCCTCAGGCGGACCAGCGATCACCGGATGATAGTCGATCACGCCATGCGCCAATATGTCGCGCAGGCTCCAGCCCTCACGCGCGATGCCAAGCGCATGACTAGAGCGAGGATCATAGGGTGATGGGCGGGCCGCGGCGAGTTGGGCCTTCGAAAGCGGTTCGTCGAGATTATGCGCATCGAGCCGCAACGAGAGCATCTGTCCGAGGTATCCGGCCCGATCGGAGAATGTATGGCCGCTCACCGCGATCCGCCGATCCAGCCCCGCCCGCCTGTCGGGCGCGATCGTAGTCATCAGGCCGGGAAAGAATTTGATCTCGTCCGGGTCACGACCTGCGCGTTCGGCGGCGTTGCGGAGTGCAGTGCGTTGGGCGCGCGCATCCTCGATCGTGTAGGTGGCGCCGATGACGCCACTGGCATAACGTCCAGCAACTTCCAGCCCCTGATCTCCGCCCCCTGCCTGGAAAATCACCGGCTGCCCCTGTTCGGACGGCGGGAGCGGAAGCGGTCCACTGGCACCGACGTGCCGCCCTCGCAAATTGATCGGCCTTATCTTTGCTGGGTCAGCGAACCGTCCGGAGGCTGTATCATGGATCCAGGCATCCTGTTCCCAACTGCCCCACAGCGCCTGGACGATCTGGATGGATTCATGGAGCCGCTGATATTTCTCGCCCCGCGGCGGCAGTTGCCGTCCATAATTTGCCGCGATCTGGGGATCGCTTGTCGGCACGGCATTCCATCCCGCCCGGCCATGGCTCATCAGGTCCAGGGCTTTGAACTGGCGGGCGAGATTATAAGGTTCGTTGAAGGTGGTAGACCCTGTTGCGACCATCCCGATCCGCTGGGTTCCGCGCGCCACCGCGGCGAGCGTCATCATCGGATCGATGGTGATCTGCGGCGCTTCGGTCGCTATGTCGCCCTTGAGCGCCGGAAAATCAGGCACGAACAGGAATTGAAACTTGCCGCGCTCTGCGGTCTGCGCAAAGCGGACCTGATTATCGAAACTGGTGTAGCTGGTCGGATCGACCCCAGGCATGCGCCACGCACCGGGCTGCGACCCATAGCCATTCCCGAAATGCATGCCGATTATCATCTGTCTAGTCATCATGGCCCTTCCGCTGCCGTGAGCGCCCATCCTTTTCACAAGAGCCCGTCATTGCTAAAGGGAGACAATCTCCGTTAAACATGAGATACGGAGACAATCTCCGTTATACAAGGGCGCATTGTCATGCCGCACGCTTCCGCTGCTCGTCGAACCCGCAAGGATGCCCGGGAAAACAGGACGCACATTCTGGAAGTCGCACGGGAGGCTTTCAGGAAGGAGGGTGTGGATGTTTCGATGGACGCCATTGCCACCCAGTCGCAGGTCGGTCCAGGAACGCTTTACCGGCATTTTGCGAACAAGAATGCGTTGCTAGCCGCTTTGCTGGACGCGCACCATGAAGACCTGGAGCGCGAGCGCGGCTTGATAGAGGCGGAAGAAATGCGCCCGGATCGGATATTGGAGCGGTGGATCGACGCGCTTGGCGACTGGATGCTGGTCTATGATGGCCTGTCGGAACCGCTGCGCGCGGCCTGGTCGAGCGCCAATTCACCGCTGACCCTCACCTGCCAGAACGTCATCGATACGACCGACAGGATATTGCGTGCCGCGCAAGAGGATGGCGCTGCACGCCACGACTTGACAGGACGGGATATTTTCCTGGGCAGTCTGGCTGTGGCCTGGGCAGGTGGAGCCAGTGCTTCTGATGCGAACACGCGGGATGTCCTTCGCGTCATGCTGAAAAAGGGATGGGCCACCGGCGACGGCCACACAGGCAGGGCCGGTCGGTAGAGCGGCGCAGGGGTTTGGCGTCGGTCAGCGTGATGGAGCGGGCTGACTGCAGCGATGGCACGGATGAAAGAAGCACGATCAACAATGACACAAAAGAAAACCAAGCGAATGATCACGGGACATGCCCAGGCCCCGTCCACGCCAGCAAGGGGAACCGGAACTGCCGAAGCTATCATCGATGCAGCCATCCAGTTATGGGGCGCGCGCGGCGTAGACGGTGCTTCATTGCGGGAAATCAGCATCGCTGCCGGTTCCGCCAACAACTCCTCTATCGGCTATCATTTTGGCGACAGGCGCGGCCTCATCGAGGCTATCTTTCGAGCGCGCATGCCGGGGCTGGAGGAACGGCGCAAACTTTTGCTGGAGGACGCCAGGGTGCGCGGATTGCTGGATGATCCGCTGACGTTGATAGAAATTACATATCAGCCGGTGTTTGACGAGATCGACGCGCAGGGCTGCCACAGCTTTGCGGCCTTCCTGCGTGCCGTGAACCGCTTCTCGGAATGGGACGGCAAGGCATGGACCCAGGAACTTGCCCCCAGCGCCTTTCTTGTCATGCAAATATTGATGCGCAAGGCGAACCATGTACCGCAGCCGCTGTTTGACGCCCGTGTACGACTGATCAACGAAATATGTTACGGGGCCATCACGGACCAGGATAAAAATCAAAGCCGCGCTCCCGATGCCACGCTGGCCAAAAAGATATTCCAGGATGGGCTGAAAGCGTCCGCCCATCTGCTATTTCTGGACGTATGAGCAAACAGGCCGTCTCCGATTTCGTCCCGGCCCTTGCAATCCTCCTATCCCCCAACCGATGCTCGATTAGGAATCAAATCCTAAATCCTGGATTTCGTATTGACTCGATCATGGTCTCATGCAAATCAGTCATTGGGATATATGTCTTAAAAACCTCATGAGGGTTGGGACACTGAGGAGGATGCAGGGCTGGTAACCCAAATTCCGGATCAGATAGGTCTGCGCCTTGATTGCAAGGACGACCTTGAAAATTCCAATGCTGTCTTGCCTGGGCGACCATATCGGGGACCCAACCGCAAGTCCGGCTATTGGTCACTGTTGGAATTATAGCCGGTCGGATGGATGGGATGGCTTAGATGAGCAAGCGAGAACTGTCGGGCAAGTGTGCGTTGATAACAGGCGGGACGCGCGGCATCGGCCGTGCGGTTGTGGCAGCTTTGGCTGAGGCGGGCGCTGATGTCGCTTTCAGTTACAGATCTTCGCAAGCCGAAGCGGATAGCATCATTGGCGAACTGGAACGGCAGGGCGTGCGGGCCAGGGCATTCCGGTCGGACCAGTCCGACCCGGCGGCCGCCCGGCAGCTTGTCGATTCCGTCATGGAGGCATTCGGCCGGGTCGATATCCTGGTCAACAATGCCGGCCTGGCGAGCCTGCAACGCCTGGGGGAAAGCCGCGATTATCAGGAAGTTGATCAATTGTGGGCCGTCAACACGTTCGGCGTCATCGCGACCATCCGGGCCGTGGCCCATGTCATGGCCGATGATGGCCGGATCATCACCATTGGTTCTGTCAGCGGAAGCAAGGCAGGCATGGCCACCGCGGCTGATTATTGCGGCTCGAAGGCGGCGGTCGCGGGCTATACGCGTGGCGCGGCCCATGACCTCGCACCGCGCCGGATTACGGTCAACATCATCGAATCCGGCATGATGAATACGGAAATGGCGCACAATATGCCGGAAGCGGATCAGCTACGTATCCGCGCCGGCATACCATTGAAGCGTTTTGGCGATCTCACGGAAATAGGCGGATTGGTCACTTTTCTCGCCAGCCCCGCTGCCGCCTACATCACTGGCGCGACATTGACGATCGACGGTGGCTTTTCCGCATAGGATCGCTGCGCATTTTTCCAACGCCTATAAGGAGCGGCCCGGCATGACAGGGTCGTCCAGATGAACGGAGACGAGAGGATGGCTTACACCCATGTCGACAAGCCGATCCGGCTTGGCAATGTCGAGGTTAAAAACCGGACGTTTCGGCCCGCGCATGGCACCGGGATCGGCTGGGGCGAGATGAACGATGCGCTGGTCGCCTATCATGCAGAGCGGGCGCGCGGCGGTGTTGGCCTTATCATCAGCGAAGTCGGTTCGGTCCATCCCTCCACGCCGTTGAACCTCAACATTTATAATCACGACATCGAAGGCGGGATGCGCAATCTCGTCGATCATGTCAAGCCGCATGGGACAAAGCTTTTCCAACAGCTTTGGCATGCCGGCCATTATCTTGGGGCTCTCGACGGCTCGCCACCCTGGAGCGCATCCGATATCCCCAATGTGGAGGTAGGCACTGTGCCGGTCCCAATGACCAAAGGCATGATCGACGAGATCGTCGGCGCCTATGCAGAATGCGCGCACCGCATGGAGCAATATGGTCTGGACGGGGTCGATGTCCACTGCGCCCATGGCTATCTGCCTGCCCAATTTTTCTCGCCCAACACCAACAAGCGTGAAGACGAATATGGCGGCAGTTTTGAAAACCGGACCCGCTTCATCATGGAGATGATGACGGCCATCCGAAATGCTGTTTCCAGGGATTTCGTGGTCGGCGTCAGGGTCGGCACGGATCTGGCCGTCGGCGGCGTCGGTATCGAGGATAATTTGCGCCTGGCCCAGATGCTCCAGGACCAGGGTCTGATCGACTATGTCAACGTGTCGATGGGCAACTATTGCCGCAACGACAAAATGATCGGCGGGATGAACGAGCCTACCGGCTATGAGATGCCAACGAGCGTTCCCATCACCCATAATGTGACATTGCCGACGCTGGTGACGGGGCGGTTTCGGACGCTGGAGGAAATCGATCAGGTCATTCGCGATGGCGATGCCGACATGGTCGGTCTGGTGCGTGCGACCATCGCCGATCCTGAACTGGTGTCCAAGAGCTTTGCTGGGCAGGGGGATCGCGTACGGCCTTGCATCGGCTGCAACCAGGCGTGCGTGACCAATCAGGTTTTCGGCCTGCCGATCGAATGTGCGGTCAATCCTGGTGCCGGACATGAACTGGAGCGTGGCGACCATCTGCTCAAGGTCGTGGCCGAACCGCGCACTATCGTGGTGATCGGCGGCGGACCTGCGGGGCTGGAGGCGGCGCGTGTCGCAGCCGTTCGTGGCCATAAAGTCATATTGATGGAGGCCAGCCCACAGCTTGGCGGATCGCTGCGCGCCGCCGCCAAAGCGCCGACGCGCCATAACATGGTCGATATTGTGACCTGGCTGGAAGAGGAAGTATATCGGCTGGGCGTCGAGGTGCGATTGAGCAATTACGCCGATGCCGACGATGTCCTGGGCGTGGGCGCAGATGCGGTGATCGTCGCGACCGGTGCGATGCAGCGAATGGATGGAATCCAATCCTCTCATCTGGGCGAACCGATCAGTGGCGTCGGTCGCAGGGGAGTCATCTCCTCGACGGAACTCTTCATGATGACACCTTCAAATCTGGGTCGAAGCGCCGTTGTGATCGATGATGTCGGCCATTATGAGGGGCTTGGATCGGCGGAGTTTCTGATCAACCAGGGGCTGTCGGTCACCTACGTCACGCCGAAGCGTGAAATCGCGCCGCTCGCCCGCCCCACATTGATGGTCGAGCCATATCTGCAACGGATGCAGGGCAAGCCGTTCCGTCACATGATCCGCACGCGCGGCATAGCGATCGAGGACGGCCATGTGATCGTCGGGCCGGCCTATCTCGAAGATGGCAGCCAGGACAGGACGGTGCTGGATGCCGACACCGTCGTTCTCGTATCGAGCAACCGCCAGAACCGTGAAATTTACGATGATCTGAGGGGGCGTGTCGATCATCTGCATATCGTGGGGGATGCCAATTCACCGCGATATGTCCAGACGGCGATCCGCGAAGGTCATCTCGCGGGCGCGGCGGTCTGACGCCGATCTCGATGGACAGAAACGGTGGGGCGGGATCCCCGAAGGCTCTCCAATTGTGAGGAACATGGAATGACCGAGCAAAAGATAATCGCGGTGCTGTGCGCCAGTAGCAGGATGGGTCAGGCCCAGGTGCGAGAGCTTCTTGCAAAGGGCTACACGCCACGCGCAATTTCGCGGACGGCGGACATTTTTTTGCGCGATGAGTTTCAGGGCACGCAGGTGGTCAGCGCCGATTTTTCCGATGTCGATGCCCTGGCCGCAGCTTTTGCTGGGACGGATGCTGTCCTGAGCGCGATCCCTTCGCTGGCGGGTGACAAATCGGGCCAATATGCCCAGAACCTCGTCGAGGCGGCAGGTCGGGCGGGCGTTCGGCGGATTATTCACAATTCGATGATGTGGGCGCCTGACGCGCCCTGCGGCGAACCCTTCTATGACGGCGTTCTGTGGCTGGAGAACATCATCGCGGGCGCGGACCTTGATGTCACCATTTTCCGCCCGGTTCTTTTCATGGACAATTTGCTGACGCGTTTTGCCAAGCCCAATCTTGTCGATCACGGTCTTTATAAATATTGCCAGCGCCCAGGACTGCTCGCGAACTGGATCGCGATGGACGACGTCGCGCAGTTCTTGGTGGCGGCCATTATGAAAGGCGAACTCATCGGTCGGCGCATCGCCATCGGTGGACCCCAGCGCCTGGCGGTCGAGGAGGTTGTCGATATCCTTTCCGACGTTCTCGGCCGCCCGATCACCTACGAATATGAGGACCCCTACGATTGGGGCGAGCGTGTGCACGGCGAAGTCGGGCTATCGAATCTCATGCCGCGCGATGTCTACGCACAGGCGATGGGCAGTTTCTACACGTTCAACAATGAATCGCCGCATCGACCATTTGAGGTCGACATGCATCCGATCCTCAACGAACTGGCTGTCCCGATGGTCACGTTGCGCGAATGGGCAGAAAGCCAGGACTGGACGTCCGACACAGATAGCACAGCGTCGATCGGGTCCGTATCTGGATGAAATTCCACTACGCCGTTTTCAGAGTTGATAAGGATTGAACCAAAATGAAGAAGATGATTGTTTTTCTTAAGAAGAAAAAGGGCATGTCATTTGAAGATTTTCGTGATCATTACGAAAATGTTCATGTTCCATTATGTGGTGAGCGGATAGGCCATCTTATTCAAGATTTCCGGCGCTACTATCCCCAGAACCTTAACAATCTCTACCATGGCAGGCCCGATGCCGACGCGAGCTATGATGACGGCACCTCTTATGATGCCATCGCTGTTTATACGATAAAGAGCGAGGAGGCGCTCGCGGAACTCGTTCGGATTGGTCAGGACGTCGAGTTTCAGCGGCTCATCACCCAGGATGAGGAGCGGTTCTGCGACCGCGCAGCAACGCGCGAGGGCGTGGCTGACGAGTTTACCGGCTTGGGGATCAACGGGTAGCGAACAGATGCATGCGACAAAGTCGCTCTACCAATCGCGTCGTTTTATAGGATATAGGAACCATAATTCGCGGACGGTCGAACGTCTTAGCCCGTTATCCAGCGAATTATGATCGAGAAATTGCCGTAGATACGGCGACGATTGCAAAAGGGGATGTTATGAAGAAACTGTTTCAAATCTCGTTGCTGTGCGGAGTGTCCGGCTTGCTCGGCATTACCGCTGCACAGCCTGTATTCGCGCAAAGCCAGTCGTCTGTCGCGGTCGAAGAGCCTGCACCATCGTCCGGGGACATTGTCGTCACGGCGCAGCGACGCTCCGAACGTCTTCAGGACGTGCCGCTCGCTATAACGGCGGTCAACTTCGAGACCGCGACGCAGCTTGGGTTGCGTAACATGCGCGATATCCAGTTGGCGATGCCTGGGACCGATTTTGCGACAGCAAGCGGATTCCTGTCATTGTTCATTCGCGGCATCGGCATCCAATATTCGACACCAGGTCTCGAATCTCCGGTCGCGATCTATATGGATGGCGCATATATTCCCCGCGCAGGCGGCGTGAATTCATTGCTCGACCTGGTCGACGCCGGCACGATCGAGGTACTTCGTGGCCCGCAAGGCACATTGTACGGACGAAATGCGACCGGCGGCGTCGTGCGCATCAACAGCGCTGCGCCGACGGACAAGTTTGAAGGGCGAATCCTCGCGGAATATGGCCGTTTCGATCACAAGCAGGTCGATGGCATGTTGAACATACCGGTGACGGACACATTGAGTGTGCGCTTCGCAGGCCGTTACAAAAAAGAAGACGGATATATCACTAACGTCGATGGCACCAAGCTGGCGGCGCAAAATAATTACACATTGCGCGGTCGGTTCAAGTGGGATGCCAGTGATAATGTGACCGTCGCCGGTGGTGTCGAATGGCAGCGCAGCAAAGCGCGCAACTATAATGATGCGCTCGGTCTGGGTGCCCCGACCTGCTATGTGTGCCAGTCCAGTGGTGAAACGCCGCCCGGATTTTATCAGTCGATACAGACCGATACAGGGCCTTACTATAATCGGATGTTCCGCACCGATCTGCGTGTCGATCTGTCGGGTGATCAATTCGACCTGACCAGTACGACAACCTACTTCAACAACATAAGCAAGCAGTTTGCCGACAATGATTTCGTATCATCGGACACCTTTCTGTTCAATGTCCCGCGCAATGGCGGTAAGGCTTTTTCGCAAGAAATTCAGCTGGCATCGAACTTGGATGGACGATTTAATTACCTGTTCGGTGTCAACTATTTTCATGATAAAAGTTTCATCAACATCGAACTTGCCGGTGCTGCTTATGATTTTGCTGTGGCATTTGCTGGGTCCTATCCGCGCAACAACGCCGACGTAAGAACCGAATCCATCTCGGCCTTCGTCGAAGGCACCTACGAGATCACCGATCAGATCAAGTTGACCGCCGGAGGGCGCTATACCTACGACAAGCGCGATCTGTCCGTTAATAACAGCACCGGGTTCCAATTGTTCGGTGCCCCTGCCAATTTCACGGACGGAGCGTCGTTTCGTGCATTTACGCCGCGGTTCGTGCTGGCCTGGGATAACGGGCCGGTTAATCTCTATTATAGCTATACGCGCGGCTTCAAGGCTGGCGGATTTTCTACGCCTGCACCGTTCCCCGGCAATTCTATCAATCCGGAAAAGGTGTTCAATCACGAGGTCGGCATCAAGAATTCGGCCCTGGGCGGAAAGCTGCGTAGCAACCTTGCGGTCTTCTACTATAAGAATAAGGGGCTTCAGCAGCAGATCATCGACGCCACGGGTTCGGGCACCAAGACCGAGAATGTCGGCGCGGCCGAAGGCTATGGTGCCGAGTTGGAAGTCAATGGCGATCCATTGTCCGGCGTGGTTGTCGGCGCGTCGCTTGCCTATCTCCATGCCGAATATGCAAGCTATCCGAATGCCTCGCAAATCTGCTTTGACCCCACCGGTACGTCCAATCCGAATGCGCCGGGAGCGACGCTCTTTGCCTGTTCGGCGGACCTTTCGGGCACACGGGTTCCTCATGCGCCACGCTTTATGGCATCGCTGAACGCCAGCTATAGTTTTAGCCTGGGGAACTGGACCGGCAATCTGGCGGGCGTTGCCCAATATCGATCGAACTTTCTGTTCTGGCCAGGCGCCGGCGGACCGTTGGGATATGATCGGCAGAGCGGATATGTCCTTGCCAATTTTTCCGGCTATGTCAGCCCTCCAGGCGAGCAACTGCGTCTGGGCTTCTACCTCGACAATGCATTCGACAAGAAATACACCCAGAATCGTACTACGGGTGCACCCTATGGCGTGAACTTCAACGCGGCCAAACCCCGGTCTTACGGTGTTCGCGCAGAGTACCGCTTCTAGAGTGATTGGGCAGTCGTTCCCGCTTTGGCGGGTTCGTCTGCCCTGTTTCTCCTATCAATAACGTCTGCGAGACAGGGTTTAGCGGGCGCAACTATTGGATCGGTCAACACTGGCCATCTGATATCCCGCACGATCAAGGTGCTCATAAATCACGATAAGCTATTGGAGTGTATCATGGCTCGTATCGGTGTTCTTCTCAATCAGCATGCCTATGACTTGGACGCAGACGCTTTATCGCGCTTGGCCCTTTCCGTGGAAGCGCTGGGCTATGAAAGCGTATGGCTGCTCGATTCCTTCAGCCGAGACCCATTTCTAGCGGCATCCTTCATTCTTGGAATCACGACGACATTGAAGGTGGGGACCGGGATTGCAACCGTTTATAGCCGTGACGCCATGGCCGCGACACAGGCACGGGAGACATTGTCGGAATATTATCCTGGACGATTTATAATGGGCTTGGGCGCATCCAATGAATGGATAGTGGGCGTGCGCAAAGGGCAGTGGGCGCCCCCTGTACAGAAAATGACAGCATATCTGCAAGATATGGACGATGCGGAACTTGCTCACGCTAAACCCAAAGAGATGGCACCACTTCATATAGCAGCGCATGCGCCTGGGCTTCAGAAACTCGCTATGAAGCACGGCCAGGGAATTTTCACCTGGATCCTGCCAGTCGAGAATATACGGCAAGCGCGTGCTTTTGTTGGACCCGACCTTGAAGTCACTGCCAACTTCCCGGTGATCTTGACGGAGGATCCAGACGAAGCACATCGGGTCGGTCGTGCCTTCATGACGCATTACATCCCACTTGCTTATTATCAGGCAGCGTACACCAAAGTCGGCTTCGGACCGGAGGACTTCGAACAGGGTGGCAGCGACCGGCTGCTCGACGCCATTATTGCTTGGGGAACGCCTGAAATGATCAAGGCGCGGGCGGAAGAATATGCGGCTGCCGGCACTTCGCGCATCATCATCAATCCGATCCGGGCGGCGGATCATCCCCCGGTGGGCGGTGAGCGGGACGTGAATGCGGACTGGGACGCGCTGCGGCAAACGACTAATCTGCTATCATTAGCGTAAGACGGCGTCATCATGAAGACAGTCTTGGTCATCGGCGCGGCCGGGGGTAGCGGATCGGCAACAGTAGGTGCGCTTCTTCGACGTGGAGATAGGGTGCATGCAACGGTTCTGAACGATGCCGAACTTCGTTTGGCAGATGACCAGAATCCGGGGCTTGCTTCGATCAGCTTGCTCGACCTTATACCAACCTGCATTGATCACGACGCACGTGCCCATTTGCGGCGTCCAATTG